>JBBSDV010000081.1:0-13840 GCA_038240335.1 Dehalococcoidia bacterium | reverse complement strand
CGGCGGAGGGTATCGCCGACGCGCGGACGCTCGACCTTGAGCACGTCCGCGCCGAGGCTCGCGAGCAGCTTCGTGCAGTAGCCGCCGGCGACACCTTCGGATGCATCGGCGACGCGGAGGCCGGTCAGTGCGCCCATGCGGGCGTTCTACCACGCGCGGGTGTGCGCGGCGAACGGCGTTGGCGACGGATGCTGCGTCTAGGTATCGATCGTGGCGGCCTCGCGCTTGCGCTGCTCGCGGTTCGCGAGGCGCTCGGCGAGTTGCATGCCGTAGTAGCAGGGGATGGACAGGAGCATGATGGGTATGCCGATGATGATGCCGCGGAGCCCGACGAGCGAGACGAACAGGCCGAACGAGAGGCAAAGGCCCATGCCGAGCACCGCGACGATGCGAATGATCGCGATGTAGGACGAGACCTGCGGCGGCGCGTCCGCGGGCTCGTGGGGGTCGAGATCGTCTTCGTCGCGGTCGTCGTCGGTCGTGGTGAGTTGGTCTGTGTCCACGTGGTCATGGTAGCAAGACCGTCGGGGCCGGCACATGGGGCTTTGGTCGCCGACGCGGTTGCGCTCGGCCTCGCGTGCGGTGCGTGATGAGCGTCGCAAGAGACGGCAGTGGCGTCTCGGGCGAGATTCTTCGCTGGCGATCCGAACGACAACCCCGCCCAGATCACAATCCTATGGCGCACGGGGTGATGCGGCATCTCGTTGCCGGAATGGGTGGTGATGGTGGTGAGCCTGCCGCCGGGGCGGCGTTACGGATTCCTCAGCGCCGTTCCTTTGCTAACCTTCGGCTGCGCCGGCGTCAGCCGTCTTGGTGGCTGCGCGCTTGAGCATGAAGTAGCTACTCTCCGGCCTCATCAGGGGGAGCAAGCCGGTCAATTCCCAGCCATCCTCGCCGAGTTTGTCGAGGAAGCCGCGGACGAACCCGGTGCGGTGTTCACCGCCCTGTCGGATGTACTCCGCCCCTTCTGACGAAATCCTGCCTCTGAAGTCCACATATACGACCTTGTATTCCCAACGTTCCATGGAATGACTCCCTTACCATGGCGCTGAACGGGATTCGCAGCGCGTGTGCACCGGCGGCAGACTCGATTTCAGTGTTGCAGATTCGAAGTCGCGGATGGAAGCGGTATCGAAGGTGAACTTGTTGCGAGATTCGTAGGCGACTTGCTGCTGAAGGTGGGTGCTGGAGATTGGACCTTTGATGCCGGATCTTCCCGAGGGCGCGAGGTCGACGTCAGGAGCCGGCAAACGACTAAACCGACTGTCGCAGCTAGCCGGAGATGCCGACGCCGCCGTCGATGACTACGCATTGGCCGGTGACGAGGTCGGCGCCTTCTATGAGGCTTAGGACCAGCTGGCTGACGTTTTCGGGCGTGCAGACGGCTTTCAGGGGCGCGCGCTTCGTCTCGGCGGCTTTGCCCAGCTCGTACACCTGGTCGCCAAGACCGCTCTTGAGCCAGCGTGTCTCGATGAAGCCGGGGGCGACAGCGTTGACGCGAATGGCGGGGCCGAGGACGCGCGCGAGGGCGACCGTCATGTTGATCAGCGCCGCCTTCGATGCCGCGTAGGCGATCGAACTTCCGATCGCGCGGACACCGGCGACGGATGCGATGTTGACGATGGCGCCGCCGCCGCTCGCTTGCATCGCCTTCGCAGCCGCGCGGGCGCAGAAGAATGCGCCCTTGACGTTGACGGCGAAGATGTCGTCCCAGTACTCGGACTTCATGCCGTCGAGGTCGGGGAAGCCGACGAAATGGGTCATGGCGGCGTTGTTGACGAGGATGTGAAGGCCGCCGAACTCATCGACGGTGCGTCGCACCATTTCGACGACCTGGGCGTCATCGGCGACGTCGGCCCGGACGAGCAGCGCCTTCGCGCCGGTGGCCTCGACCAGCCGGACGGCCTCCTGCGCTTCGGCTTCCGAGCGCGAGTAGTTGATGACAATGTTGGCGCCGCGGCGCGCGAGATCGAGTGCGACCGCGCGGCCGACGCCAACTGCCGAACCGGTCACGATCGCCGTCTTGCTGCGTACGTCCATCTCGCCTCCCGATGCTTCCGTGGTTCGCACGATCTTGACAGCGATGGGCGTCAATCGCCAGTCGCGTCCGGCTGATGTGGCGCCGAAGGCCGACACGGCGGCGGGCAGGCGGCGTTGTAGCGAGTGATAGACTGGCGGGGTTATGGGAACGATGAAGGGCCTGGTGTTGTGCGGCGGCAAGGGCAGCCGGCTGCGGCCGCTGACGTACACGGGCGCCAAACAACTCGTGCCGATCGCCAACAAACCGATCGTGTTCTACGCGATCGAGCAGCTCGTCGACGCCGGCATCCACGACATCTCGATCATCATCACGCCGGAGACCGGCGACCAGGTGCGGCGCGAGGCCGGCGACGGCACGCGGTTCGGCGCGGAGCTGACGTACATCGAGCAGCTGGAGCCGGGAGGGATCGCACAGGCGATCGCGATCTCGCGCGACGCGATGGGGGACGCGCCGTTCGTCGTTTATCTCGGGGATAACTTCCTGACGAAGGGGATCGTGCCGTTCGTTCAGTCGTTTGCGTCCGGGGGCGGCGACGCGGCGATTCTGCTGAAGCATGTGCCGGATCCGACGTCATTCGGGGTGGCCGAGTTCGACGGCGAGCGGCTCGTGCGCGTGATCGAAAAACCGCAGCTACCGCCGAGCGATCTCGTCGTCATCGGTATTTACATGTTCACGAGCCGCGTGTTCGAGGCAATTGCCAGCATCAAGCCATCGGAACGGGGCGAGCTCGAGATCACTGACACGATCCAGTGGCTGCTTGATCACGGCGGGAATGTACGCGCCGAGGTCGTCGATGGCGAGTGGATCGATACGGGGAAGCACGACGACCTGCTCGCGGCGAACCGCATCGTGCTGGAGTCGCTGGCGGATGACCGAAGCGGCGGCAGCGTCGACGACGCATCGCGGCTGCATGGGCGCGTCGTGCTGCAACCGGGGTGCGAGGTAATCAACAGCGTGATCAGCGGGCCGGCGATCATCGGCGAGCGGACGCGGATCGAGAACGCGTACGTCGGCCCGTTTACGTCGATCGACCGCGATTGCACGGTGACGGAGAGCGAGATCGCCGGAAGCGTGGTACTCGAGGGAACAACGATCCGGCGGCTCGGGCATCGCATCGAGCAGAGCTTGATCGGCCGCAACGTCGAGTTGATGGGCGACGACCGCAAGCCCCGCGGCTACCAGCTGATTCTCGGGGACTTCAGCAGCGTGCGCGTGCCCTGATGCGACGCATCCTCGTCGCCGGCGGGGCCGGGTTCATCGGCAGCAACTTCATCCGATATGTGCTGCGAGAACGACCGGATCTTGCGATCACGAACTTCGACGCACTGACGTACGCCGGCAATCTCGAGAACCTGCGAGACGTCGCCGATGATCCGCGCTATAGCTTCGTGCGAGGCAGCGTCGTCGACGCGACCGCGGTGGCGGCGGCGATGGGCGACTGCGACGCGGTCGTCAACTTTGCGGCCGAGACGCACGTCGACCGCTCGATCGACGACGCGGGCGACTTCATGGAGACGAATCTTCGGGGCGCGTATAACGTGTTGTCGGCGGCGCGCGATCTCGGCGTCGAGCGGATGGTTCACATCTCGACGGACGAGGTGTACGGGCCGGCGACGGAAGAGACGGCGCGCCTCGAGAGCGACGCCTTCCGGCCGCGCAGTCCGTATGCGGTGAGCAAAGCGGCGGGCGACATGATGTGCCACGCCTTCGCCGAGACGTACGGGCTGCAGGTGGTCGTCGCGCGGCCTGCGAACAACGTCGGCCCGTACCAGTACCCGGAGAAGGCAGTGCCGCTCTTCGTCACGAACGCGCTCGAGGGGCTGCCGCTACCCGTGTACGGCGCGGGGCTGCAAGTGCGCGACCGGCTGTACGTCGAGGATAACGTGCGCGCGCTGCTGCTGTTGCTCGAGCGCGGCGAGGCGGGAGAGGCGTACAACATCCAGGCGGGCAACCACCGCCCGAACATCGACGTCGCGCGCGCGGTGCTCGACCTGCTCGACAAGCCGTACGATCTGATTCAGTTCGTCGAGGATCGCGCGGGGCACGACGACTGCTACTACATGGACTGGAGCAAGCTGCGGGCGCTGGGCTGGGCGCCGACGCTCGACTTCGACGCGACGATGGAGCGGACGGTGCGCTGGTACGCGGACCACCGCGGTTGGTGGCAGCCGATCAAGTCAGGAGACTTCCGGGCGTACTACGAGCGGATGTACGGCGAGCGGCTCGCGGGTGCGACGCCGTACGTGGGGTAGGTGCAACGCGGCGTCCGAAAATCTTAGTATCCGGGCTGGCGATCGATTGATGCGTTGGCGATGAGCTCCCACTTGTCGTTCACGCGCTCGGTAGTCCTACTTGGTTGCCGAACCACCACAACTGGCGGCAGAGAACACTACGGCTGGTAGCAGCGGAAGCATTGGCCGCGCGTTCATTCAGTGGTTCCTCGCGGACGGAATTGCCCGAGGCGGTATAGGACGTGGATCTTGACGCTAACCGGCGGGCGCGACTGTTGCTTCGAAAAAGATGATCCCTGACTTGCCACGCAGGGTCGCGCCGTCGAACGTGGCGGAGAATGGTCGCTCGCTGTTGGACGGCTGAAGCAGTATCGGGCAGCCGTTCTCAATCGGTGTGAACTGCACCGTCATCGTGCCTGTAAGCTCCGGCGCTTTCGGGTCAAATTTTCCACTGAAATGGGCTACCGCACGCGTACGCATCGCGCAATTGGACGGATCAGGTGCTGACGTATCGGGATCAAGTGCACCGTCAAAGGCGCCTTCGCCGGTGAACGCTCCGCCATTTTTCGCAAAGCGAAACGACACTTGGTTCTCAATCGCATGACTCTGCTCGCAGGCACGCACGCCCTCAGTTGGGAGCGGCGGATTCGGGCACGTAAAGCCGCCGTCGGCATGGATAGTCGGCGCATTCCCTTTGCAGCCGACGCTCGCGAAGCAAAGAGCCGATAGGAGCAGTACAAGGGCGCGGAACGACGGCTTCATCGAGGAGGCGGTATTGCGGTGGCCGTCGCGCTGTCTATCGTGCGTGCCGTCGGCGATCCACCGGCCAGTACGGTCGCAAAGTATCCGGGCTTGCGATCGATCGATGCCTTGGCGATGAGCTCGGCCTTGAGGTCGGCGATCGCTTTGTTCCGGACGTCGTTGTTCAGGCCGCCGTTGGCATCTCTTGCGCCAAGGACCGAATAGAGCTTCGAGACCTCGCACTGGTGCTTTGCCTCTGCAAGCACTTGCTTATCCGCTAGATATCCGGCGATCAACGCATCTGCCGATGGCGAGCGCTGGGCCGCGGGCGTGTCGAGATAGCCAGCCGGAGCGAGTCCAGATGCCACGACGGCGAGGATGGCCGCATCACCGCCGATGTTGACTTGATCCCGTAGATTGGATGCGGCCTCCGGATCAGAGCACGTAAGTCCACGTCGCTTTGCCTCTTCAGCGAATAGCTCATCCTCGACCAGTTGTTCGGCCACAACGGATTGGTCGGAGTTAGTCCTCGGTGACGATGAACCGTCAACTGGTTCAACGGTCGATGCGGGATCCCTGTTCGTCTGGCTGGCAGCGGCAGTCGCAACGCGACGGTTCGCTTCCTGTACCCGGGCGACATCAGTCGCCGTGAAGAGCTTTCCATTAACGCGAACAGCGTAGTCTTGTTGATCCTGGCTGCCGGCGAAGCGGACGCCGAGGACGCCGACAACTCCCGTCGCCACAACTACCAGAATTACGAGTCCCGGCCATCGGATTCTCATGGCAGCTCCTATTGAATGATCCTGTGGTGCCAACTCGTATCGAAATTCGACACATTGTTGACCTGGTCTGGAAAACCGCCTGCGAACACGTGGAAATATCCGTTTGCCGGTGCCGCGTCCACATCTGCTGGCGTATCGCCGATCATGTAGACGTCATGTATGCTCGGGCAGTCGGGCTGATCCAGACACGATATGCAACCGCCCGGTTGCTGGCAACCTTGGTTTGGAATGTTGAGAACATGATTTCCCCAGGAATAGATCTGGTCTTGTTCAGAAAGCACCCATGACCACGGAGCGGCGTACCCGCTTTGTATCGACACCCATTGATACGTGTCCAGAATCCTGTCGTGAAAGATGCTGGCGTCTAAAATCTGTCCTCGATGAAGGACGAATCCTTTGTGGGCGAAGAAGTAGGGAACGCAGGCGCCCGGTGTCCCGCCTGCGCACTTCAGGTACGCCCCGAGCTCGTTAGGAGATGCGCCCTGAGGCGGCAGTGATCTGATCGAGGCGTATGGGTCCGGGGTGGGGAGACCACCACCGCCACCGCCGCCACCGCCGCCACACTGGAAATCGCTTCCGTTGCCGGTTTTGAGGTTAATACACGCTCCTGTTCCGGGTGCCTCCTTGCACTGATAGTCCGCGGCCATAGCGAAGAGCGCAAGCGTGACGAGAGCTATAAGAAAGCCAGTGCGTCGCATGTTCGTCGAGATGGAAGTACTGAAGCGTATTCTGCCCCCCCCCGCAATTTTGTCAAGCGCTCAAACTGGCCGACTAAGATGGCGGTGACGAAGCAGTCGTTACACTGCGATTCAGGATGATGGGAGCCAAACCGTCGAGTCATCGTCTCGCCTCTGTCGCGATCATCGTCGTGAACTACAACAGCGCTGGGTTCATCGACGAGTTTTGTGCTTCGCTGGCTGGGGTGACCTACCCGGCTTGGCGGTTGATTGTCGTCGATTCGGGGTCTGAGGATGACTCGATGGGGCGGATCGAGGCTTTGTTTCCGGACGCGGTTGCGATTCGTTGCGGCGAGAATGTGGGGTTCGCGGCGGGGATCAATCTGCCGTTCGCGCGCGGGCTCGTGGGGGACGACGAGTACGTGCTGTTCCTCAACGACGACACGACGCTGACGCCGGAGTTCCTGGAACGCATGGTCGCGGCGGCGGATGCGAAGACGATCGTCGTGCCGAAGATCCTGTATCGGGATGATCCGCGGCTGATCAGCACGCACGCCGGGGGCTTCGACTGGACGCGCGGGGTGTTTCGGGACACCTTCGCGGGCGCGGTTGACGGGCCGGCGACGAGCGTGCGGCGCGATGATCTCAATACGGCGAGCTTTTGCTGCGCGCTTGTGCCGGCACAGGCGTTTCGCGAGGCCGGGCCGGTCGACGAGCGGTTCTTTATGTACTACGAGGAGACGGACTGGCTGCGGCGGGCGCAGGCGCTCGGCTATCGCATCCGTTACGAGCCGTCGGCGGTGATTTACCACCGCGAGAGCGGGTCGAGCGGCGGCGGCTGGATGACGCCGTTCAAGCAGTACTACGCGACACGCAACCGGCTCTATCTTGTCCGCAAGCACGCGACGTCGCGGGCCGCGTATGCGTGGTTCACGGTTTACTTCTGGGCGACGCGCGCGCCGACCGTCGCGCGGATGGCGACGCGACGCGAGTGGCGACTGATGCGAGCGATGCTGCTCGGCATGCTCGATTACTACCGGGGCAGGATGGGGCGAACGCGCGAGGTGCGAGACCTGTGAGGATCGCCATCGATGCGACGTCGGTGCCGGCGCAGCCGGCGGGCGCGGGCGTGTATGCAATCGAGCTTGTGCGGGCGATGACGGAGCGAGATCGCCACGACGGCTATGCGGTGTTCGCGCGGGGAGGCTGGCTCGAAGAAGCCGCGCGCGGCAAGCCGAACTGGCGCATTGAGCATGTGGCGGCGAGGTCGCGGACGGCGCGGCTGGCGTGGGAGCAGCTGTCGCTGCCGGCGCGGCTATCGGCGCTGCGAATCGACGTGCTGCACTCGACGCACCACACGCTGCCGCTGCGGCCGACGGCGTGCGCGCGCGTGGTGACGCTGCACGACCTGACGTTCTTCCGCATCCCGGAGCGGTACCCTGTCGCGCGCCGACTCTACATGCAGACGCTGACTCGGCTGTCGGCGCGCGTCGCCGACGCGATTATCGTCCCGTCCGAGACGGTGCGCGCCGAGGTGATGCGCGTATTGGGGGTGCTGGCATCGAAGGTCAGCACGGTGTACGAGGCCGCGGCGGCCGATTTCACGCCGGGAGATCGCTCCCAAGCGGCGGCGGTTGCGCGCGGATATGGCATCGACGGGCCGTACGTGCTGAGCGTCGGCAGCCTGGAGCCGGGGAAGAATCGCGGGCGGCTGATCGAGGCGATGCGGCGACTGCGCAACGCGGGGCACAACGAGCGGCTCGTGATCGTCGGGCAGCGCGGATGGAAGTACGCGGCCGATCTGGAGCTTATCGATCGGCTCGGCATGGGTGACCGCGTCGTGATGCCGGGGTATGTGAAGCGAGAGCACCTGCCGGCTCTGTACCGAGCGGCCACGGTGTTCGCGTTTCCGTCGCTATACGAGGGGTTCGGGCTGCCGGTGCTCGAGGCCATGGCGTGCGGCACGCCTGTGCTCACGTCGAACGTATCGGCGACGGCGGAGGTGGCGAAGAACGCGGCGCTGATCGTCGCCCCGCTGTCGGTCGACGCGATCACTGATGGGCTGAGACGGTTGCTGTGCCACGAAGAGCTGCGGGGGGAACTGGCGCGGCGAGGCATCGAACGCGCGGCAGAATTCAGCTGGCGGAAGGCCGCCGACGAGACGCACGACGTGTATCGGCGCGCGGTGCAGGCACGCACGGCGTCGAGATGACGCTCGACATCTCGGTGATCATCGTGACGTACAACTCGAGCGCATGCCTTGCGACGACGATCGATTCGGTGATCGCCCATGCGGCCGGTGTCTCGCTCGAGATCATCGTCGTTGACAACGCGTCGCCGGATGGCACTGCGGCGGTCGTGGCGGCGCGATATCCCGCCCTGCAGCTTGTCCGGCGCGCGCGGAATGACGGGCTCTCGGCCGCTATTAATGACGGCGTGGCGGTGTCGCAGGGAACGTACATCGCTGTGCTCAACCCGGACGTGCGGTTCGAGTCGGAGGTGCTGGGGCCGCTCGTCGCGTACCTACGGGAGCACGCGGACGCGGGTGTAGTGGCGCCGAGGCTGCTGAATGACGATGGGTCGGTGCAGCTGAGCTGCCGCGCCTTTCCCGGATACTCGACGGCGCTGTTCAACCGCTACTCGTTGCTGACGCGCGTGCTGCCGCGGAACCGGTATTCGAGCGCGTACCTGATGTCAGGATTCGCGCATGATGCGGTGCGCGATGTCGATTGGGTGAGCGGTGCGGCACTGATGCTTCCGCGTACCGTGTTCGACGCGGTTGGGGGTTGGGACGCGGGATTCTTCATGTTCAACGAGGATGTTGATCTCTGCCGCCGCGTGCACGATGCGGGGTATCGGGTCGTGTATGTACCGACGGCAATCGTGTTCCACGCGATAGGCGTCAGTAGAAGCGCGGCGCCGAGGATGGTGATCGAGCGGCACAAGAGCATGTGGCGGTACTACCGCAAGCACCTCCGCGGCGGACTCGGGCGCGACGCGGTGACGCTGGCCGGCATCACGGCTCGCTGCACGGCGATTCTCGGTGCGAACGCGGTCCGCGCTCTGGCCACACGAAGATCGAGAGCCGGTGGCGAGAGTAGAGCTGTTTAATCGCGGTGTTGCGCCTCCGCCTCGGGGGCGAAAACGCGCTGGCGAAGCCAGACGATGCTACGGCTGTTCCACATCGTGACGATGTAGCCGAGCCGCAGGAGGACGACGGCGACCAGCAAGATGAGCGCGGTGAATACGGTCGCCTCCATCCACGTCTCTCCGACGAAGTGGAGGAGGATCGCGCCGAGCGAGAACAGCGATGCCAGACCCCAGATCACGGCGATCGTCCCGCGGGGGCCGGCACCGTAAGTTTCGAGGCGATGGTGGATGTGGTCGTGGTCGCCGATCATCGGGTGCTGATGGTGGAGCAGGCGGCGCACCGTCGCGAGCACGAGATCCATAATCGGATAGCCGAGCGCGACGATCGGCACGGCGATAAAGACCACGTTCGTCGGGCCCGTGGCGGCGCGGATCGAGAGCGTGCCGAGCACGAAGCCGATGACGTACGCGCCGGAGTCGCCGACGTACGCGGAGGCGGGCGGCAGGTTGAACGGCAGAAATCCAAGGCCGGCGCCAGCGAGGGCGACGAGGAGCAGCGCAACGGTCGGATGATCGGAATGGCCGCCCACCTGGGCCATCGTAATGCATGCGAGGATGCCGACGCCGAGGGCGACGCCGTCGCGGCCGTCGATCCAGTTGAGGGCGTTCGTCGTGGCGTAGATCCAAAATACGGTGACGATGTAGCCGGCGAACCCGAGATGGATGTTGGGCCCCCACGGCAGGCCGACGTCGTCGATGCGGTATCCGGCAGCGTACGCGGCGGTGCCGCCGGCGATGAAGACGGCGGAGCGGAGCTGCGGGCTCGCTAGCCGCACATCATCGAAGAAGCCGACCATGAAGACGAGCGCGGTGGCGGCGAGGAGGCCGAGGAAACTGCCGGACTTCGGCGAGAAGAACTCGCTCGCGCGGGGTGAGAGTGCGGAGGCGACAACCGGTGTAAGGGCGAAGGTCGTGAGGAATACGACGCCGCCCCACCGCGGCTTTTCGAGGATGCCGCGGACGTGGAACAGCGCAAGAAACCGCTCTGTCCGGGACACGGCGAGGAGCACGACCGTCGTGACGATGGCGATGCCGAGCGAGAGCGCGAGTGTGAGCAGATAGATGCGGAGCATGGACCTCCCGTCCCGCGAGCCTCCCTACTGTAACACCGAGCTTCAGAGCGCTAGCAATCCATCCGCTTGGCGAGCAGCGCACTTCAGCGATCGGGATCGAGGAGTTCGTGGCCGAGCGAGCGCTCGGTGGAGGCAGCGGCACGGCCGAGTGCCCAGGCGGCCTCCGGGTCGTCGATCAGTATGCGGCGAAAGCGGAAGCTCGGCGCGAGCTCGGCTGCGATCAGGCGGCCATCCGCGACCGCGTCGCCTTCGAGCAAGCGGTCCACGAGCTTGGCGTACTGCTCGGAGAACCGCGAGTGCCAGGGCTGGAGGAAGCAGACCTCGCGGACGTTTGCCTGGAGGAGTTCTTTGAGGCAGCCGAAGCAGGGCTGTAGCGTCGTGTAGATCGTGCAGTTCTCGATGGCAACGCCGAAGCGGGCGGCGGCGAGAAGTGCGTTCTGCTCCGCGTGGACGCAGATGCAGACGTCGTATCCCTCTCCCGGCGGGTAGGACTCGGGGTGGCCACAGCGGTGGCAGCCGCCCTCGTCGCAGTTCTGCATCCCCGAGGGGGTGCCGTTATAGCCGGTACTGAGAATACGCCGATCGCGGACGATGATCGCGCCGACGCGGCGGCCGGTGCAGTTCGCGCGCGAACGCACAGCGAGCGCGATCTGCATAAAATAGTCGTCGGGATCAGGGCGGGGCATTGATCTCCCGGATGGTGGCATCTGAGGCGGCGACGTCGAGAACGCCTGCGTTGGGATTGGTTATACGTAGCTTATCGCCGGTGTATGTGATGGTAACGGGCTGGCCGAGGAAGCGCTCAAGCGCGGCCTGCAGCGGCTGACGCGAGCAATCCGCGTTGGCGACGATGCCCTCGAGATTCGTGTTGACGATGAGCTGGTGCTTGGTGCAGGTGAGGGAAAGCAGCGTGCGCACGCCGTCGCGGGCAGCGGGGGCTGTGCTCGTAGCGACGACGACGCCGATCGTCTCGCCAACGCCCAGCGCGCGCGGCGTGGGCAATGTGTTCGAGTTTCTGCCGCTCTGGCAGCCGACAAGGACGATCGCGAGTAGCGTCAACGTTGCACCGACGATGCGTGTCCTCGGCGAGGGCCTACGAGATCGCATCAAGAGCAAGCTTTACCGCGCCGAGGGCCTGGGCGTCTTCGCCGAGCGTCGACTGCAGGATGTTCGTCCGCCTCGGCGCGCTTCCGTGTATCAACTCGCGGATCGGCGCGAGGAACCACTCGCCCTGGGCAGCGACGACGCCGCCGCCGAAGACGACTGCTTCTGGATCGAGGAGCGAGACGATGTCGACGACGGCCATCGCGAGGTATTCCTGCGTCGCTGCGAGCCAGGCCTGCGCCGGCTTGTCGCCAGCCCTGGCGGCGTCGAAGAGGTCGGCGGTCTTCGCATGGGCGCCGAGCGATGCGACGGCGTGCGCGGCAGCAGCGCGCCCACCGACGACGCTTTCGAGACAGTGTTGCCAGTCGCCGGCACGAAGCTGCTCCCGGGTCATCGGAAAGAACGCGATCTCGCCGGCAAGGAAGTGAGCGCCTCGGTGCAGGCGCCCATCGAGCACGATGCCGGCGCCGATGCCGGTACCGAGGGCGATAAATACGTGGTCACGGAGGCCCATGCCCGCGCCGAGCCAACCCTCGCCGATGGCGGCGGCGTTGGCGTCGTTCTCCATCGCGACGGGCACGCGGGACTTGTCGGGCCCTCGGGCTGAGCCGAGAAGCGAACCAATCGGGACGTCGTCCCAGCCCGGCATGTTGGCGATTGAGGCGACCGCGCCTGCCGCGGGATCGATGCTGCCGGGGAGGGCGAGACCGATCGCCGCCACCTTTGCGCCGACCCAGACTCCGCGCACGAGATCGTCGACGGTGCGGCCGATCTTTGCCAGCACGTCTTCGGGTGTGCCGGATGGAAGGGGCCCGGCACGGCGCGCCTCGATCTCGCCATCTTCGTTTGTGATCAGGACGCGCACGTTGGTGGCGCCGAGGTCGATTCCGGCAATGAACATGCCGCAATGCTAGCGACGCTGCCGCGTAGCGGGTAGCTGGAGGGTTGAGTTCACAGTTGGGAGTACCGGCGTCGAATCACTATTCGAGGTTGGGATCGAGACGCGACGAGATGCTGGCGGGGCAGTTCTCGAGGCGATCTGGTCTGCGCAAGCGGTGTAGTTCGGATGCGGGATGCCGAGAATCAGATAAGGGCAATCCTCGGAGGCGCGGGAGCGGCCGAGCGGGCGCATGGGGTGGATGGAATGAGCAACGATCCGAACGAAGACCTGATCGAAGCGACGATGCGCCGCGTGGCGCAGGCGCGCGCTGGTCATGCCGATGGGGAAGCACGGCACATCGCCGAGGATGCAGCGCGAGGCGCCGGCGTAGAATCGCCCAAGACGGCATCTCCGGCCGAAGACGCGATCGAGGCGACGATCCGGCGTGTCGCGGAAGCGCAGGCAGCGCGCGCAGGGGCGGCAAGCGCAAATGGCACCACGGCAGCACGGGAAGGGTCGTCCGCGGCGATTGAAGCGAGCCAAAACAGCACGATTGGCGACGTGGCAGAAGCGGCTCGGCAGAGGGACGCGCTGATTCGGATCGACAGGGGTGTCGCGCAGGAAGTGCGTGAGTCGAAGGACGCGCGCGTGGACGAAGACGAGATCGAGGCCACGATTCGCCGCGTTGCGGAGGCACAAGCTGCGCGGGCGGGGGCGCCAAACGCCGACCACGCAGTCAGTGCGGCAGCAGGCCCGGCCAGCGAAGATAACGCTTCGGCCATCCACGAGGTGCATGCCGCCGAGACCGAGGCGACGACCCGGCATATTGCGGCCGCGCAGGCCGTGCGTGCGGGTGATTCTGGCGCTGAGACCACGGCGATCGGAAGCGCACCCGCCGGTGATGGTGCCGATGACGACGAGATCGAAGCGACGATCCGGCGTGTGGCGGCGGCGCAGGCCGCCCGTGTGGGCGAGCCGCGATCGGAGATCGTGGAGACGTTCGCCGAGATCCGATCCGATGAAGACGCGACCAATCAAGACGTCGTGACGGAGGTCGAGCGCGTCGGCGTCGGGGCGTCGCCGAACGACCTCACTGAGTCCGGCAACCCAGACGGAAGCCGTAACGAGCGGGCGGAGACAGAGACGGACAGCAAGGTCCTT
>JBBSDV010000080.1:0-13862 GCA_038240335.1 Dehalococcoidia bacterium | reverse complement strand
TGCGGATCCGCCTGCGGTTCCTTTCGTAGTTTGTAAGTCGGGGATTTGGTCGGTCTGTGGTTCGGTTCCCGGAGGACTCTGTCCGAATTGCTCGCGTCATTCGCCGTGTTCGTTCGCGTGTACCGCGATACTCGTCGAAGAAGATGGGAGTTCCTGAAACATCCCGGCGCGGGCAGAGGGCGCCGCTCTCTTCCCTCCTGCTCACCTCGCTTGGCGGGGAGCCGGGGGTTTGTGCTCGGGCTCTTCGGTCTCGTCTGTGCGCGTTGCTCTACGCGCAGGCCGGACTAATGCTCGCGTGATGGGCTCATCGACGTGGGAACGAGCTACGGCGTGATGATGTTGTGGATCGGCATGATGTCCGGTTGAGTCGCTGCCACGCCTGCCTTCTCGTGGATCGGCATCAGGACGGCGCCGAACGCATCGAACTCGGCCTGCGACTCCCATACATCGAACACCATCAAGTCGTTGGTGTCGCCGAAGATGGCGTGATATTTGCGACCCTTGGGCTTGCCGAGGCCCGCCGCTTCGAGTTGCTTCAGGACTTCGCGGTATCGGTCCGCGGTCATGGAAAAATTCGAGAAGTACACGCCAATCGCCATGGTTCACGATCCTTGCTGGTAGTGCGGAAGCCCGTCGCAGAGTGAGTCTTCACGATTGTCGATCCGCAGCGGAGCAGAGTCAACCGCGGTGCCGCTGGCCGATGCAGCCTCCGTTATCCCAAGATGCGTCAGCCACGGCACGGGCAAGCAGATCTTCATCGACGAGCGCGCCCGGCCTCGCTGCCGATCAGGCTGCGGTTCTTGGCGTAGGTCGTCGTTTGTAGGCGATTCGCCATGCGCTCGCAGTCGCTCCAGCTGATGTGCCGCTCGGACGGCAAACGCGCGCCTATCCGCGGGCGACGAGCAGCACGACGGCGGCCGTGATCACCCAGCCGATCAGCGTCAGCATGATCGGGATGTCGCGAAGGAGCACCTCTTCCGGGCTGCCGCCCTCCTTCTTCGTGTGGACGAGGTACAGGTAGCGGAAGATGCCGTAGAGCACGAACGGGATCGTCAGCATCATCGAGTGGTCTTTGGGCAAACCCTCGGCCGTGAAGGTGTAGAGTCCGTACGCCATCAGCACCGCCGCCGTCACCGTCGATCCCATCTGGTCGAGCAGGTCGGTCGAGTACTCGTCGAGGATCTTGCGGTGGCTGCCCGCGCCGTCCTGCAGAAGCTCCAGCTCCGCCCGCCGCTTGTTGATGCCGAGAAAGAGCGCGCCGAGCGCTGTCACGACGTACAGCCATGGTGAGATCGGCACATCGATCGCCAACGCACCGGCCATCGCCCGCAGCACAAAGCCGGCGGCAATCACCATCAGGTCGAGCAGGACGACGTGCTTGAGCCGGTATGAGTAGGCGATCATCAGCACGGTGTAGGTGAAGATGACGAGGCCAACGCGCCAGTTTAGGGCGAAGGCGCCGGCGTTGCCGATGACGCCGAGAATGATCGCCCACGTCCATGCCGTCCGCACCGGTAGCAAGCCCGCCGCAATGACGCGGCGCCGCTTGCGAGGATGGGCCCGATCGCTCTCGATGTCGCGGATGTCGTTGATCAGGTAGTCCGCGCTGGATACGAGGGCGAAGCAGGCGAAGGCGACGAGCGCCTCGAGCGTCTTCGGCACCCACGTCGAGGGGTCGGTGAGGTGATACTCCTGGCCGACGGAGAAGATGAGGGCGAGGAAGACGATGCCGTTCTTCGTCCACTGCCGCGGCCGCATCGCCCGCAGCAGGTAGCGAAGCTGGGGGACCGCGCCGTCGCGGCGGGCCTCCGCAATGCGTGCTGACGGGGAGTCGGAAGAGGCCATGGCGGCCGGTTTATTCGCCATCGCGGGCATGATAGCGCGGATGGGCGATTGGAAGTCGGAGGTCAACCACTGGACCTCGGATGTCGGAGTCACGCACGGCTGAAGTTTGAGTTGCGTCCGAGCCGCGAGTGCCGCGTGGAGGACGCTGTGCCGACGTATGCTAAGAAACGTTCAGCGTGAAGATGTTCCCTTGATGCAGGATGCGGGATCGCGGCAGGCTCCCGGCGAATGTCGCCAACAGAGCGTGCCCGGAGCAATCATTTGTGCGCAGCGCCTCGCACAGTCGGTCGAGCGCCCGCAGTGCCGAGGTCGCGTCGGCCACGGCGATCTCGCCGGCGGCAAGGCCGTCGGCCAACTCGCCCGCGTCCTCGAGGTGATAGTGCTCGCCCTCGTAGACGTACACGTCAAGATACCCGTCCGCCACCCGCCAAATCGCGTCATCGACCTGAATCAACTCGGTCTCGATGTACCAGTCGCATGCGGCGGGACTCTGCGGCCGAAAGGCAAATCGATTAACGACCCAGCCGAGCGCGGGCAATATCCATCGCTCCTGGTAGTCGAAATGCTCGAAGTCGACCGGGCGTGCGTAATACAACCCGGCGTCGGTAACCTCGAGCGCGTCGACTCCGCGCTCGATACCATCGCGATCGATCACTGTCCGGGAATGCGTGTTTACCGTCGAGCCGGGATTGCGCGTCATCGAATCTTTCGGGGGAATGCGTAAGAACGGGAGACCTACCGCATGTTGCCGGCGGTCCTACACGCTACGAACCGCTATCGGCCTCATCGAATTTCGCGGCGAACACCGACCGCCTTAGAGCGGCAGGTTGCTGTGCTTCTTGGCGGGCGTGCTCTCGGTCTTCGAGCGCAGCATCTCGAACGCGTGGATCACCTTCGTGCGCGTGTCACGGGGGTCGATGACGTCGTCGACGTAGCCGCGCGCGGCGGCAACGTATGGATTCGCGAACCGCTCGGCGTACTCGGCTGTCAGCTGCGCGCGTTCCGCGACCGGATCCTCGGAGGCGAGCAGGCGCGCGCGATACAGAATGTTCACCGCCGGCTCGGGCCCGACGACGGCGATCTCGCCCTGCGGCCACGAGAAGTTCATATCGGCGCGCAGGTGCTTCGAGCCCATCGCGTCGTAGGCGCCGCCGTACGACTTGCGGAGAATGACCGTGACCTTCGGCACCGTCGCCTCGGCGTACGCATACACCAGCTTTGCGCCGTGAATGATGATGCCGCCGTACTCCTGCGCGACACCGGGAAGAAAGCCCGGCACGTCGACGAGCGTGAGGATCGGGATGTTGAAGGCGTCGCAAAAGCGGACGAAACGCGCCGCCTTGCGCGACGAGTCGATGTCCAGCACGCCGGCCAGATACAGCGGCTGGTTTGCCACGATGCCGACGCTGCGGCCAGCCAGGCGCGCCATGCCGATGACAATGTTCTGGGCGTACTCGGCGTGCACCTCCATGAAATCGCCGGCATCGACGACGCGGTGGATCACCTCGCGCACGTCGTAGCTCTTCGTCGCGTCGTCGGGCACGATGTCGACGAGGTCGTCGGAGCGGCGCGCGCCGCCATCGCCCGTCTCGACGAGCGGGGGCGCCTCCATGTTGTTCAGTGGCAGGAACGAGAGCAGCCGCCGCACTTCGAGCAGCGTGTCCTCCTCGTTCTCGATCGCGAAGTGGGCGACGCCGCTCCGCGAGGCATGAGCGACGGCGCCGCCGAGCTCTTCCTGCGTCACCTCTTCGCCCGTCACGGCCTTGATCACGTCCGGCCCGGTGATGAACATCTGCGACGTGCCCTGCGTCATGAAGATGAAGTCGGTCAGCGCGGGCGAGTACACCGCGCCGCCGGCGCAGGGTCCCATGATCACCGAGATCTGCGGGATGACGCCCGACGCGAGGACGTTCCGCAGGAAGATATCGCCGTAGCCGCCGAGGCTGGCGACGCCCTCCTGGATGCGCGCGCCGCCGGAATCATTGATGCCGATCACCGGCGCGCCGGTCTTGAGCGCGAGGTCCATCACCTTCGACATCTTCTCGCCCATCGCCTCCGAGAGCGAACCGCCGAACACCGTAAAGTCCTGCGAGAACACGAAGACGCCCCGGCCGTCGATCTTGCCGTAGCCAGTAACGACGGCATCGCCGAGATAGTGCTGCGTGTCGAGGCCGAACTCGGTGGCGCGATGCACCATTAGCTGGTCGAGCTCCTCGAAGGTGCCGGGGTCGAGGAGAATATCGATGCGCTCGCGGGCGGTGAGCTTACCGCGCTCGTGCTGCGCTTCGATGCGCTTCAGGCCGCCGCCCAGGCGAGCCTGATCCTTCATCTGCAATAGCTTGGCTAGGCGTTCTTCGTTTGACATCGAGAGGATGGTAGCAAAGCCCCTCGATACGCGCAGCCTCGCGGGCGACGAGAACCTTCAGTTCGATTATCTTGCGGAAACGTGCGCTGGCAGCGGCCGACGATGCCGCCAACATGCCATGTTCCGGTCGTGTGCGGGCCTGTTAGTGGTTCGATACACGCTTGCGTCTAGCTGCAAGCCGAACTCGCTGTCGGCTGGCCTAGGATGGCTTCATCTTCCAGTGAGAAAGAGGCCTACCGATGAACCAAGCCGCAACCATGCAAAAGCTCGCCCGCAGTCCCCGAGTCGGCCCGACGCAGGCCGCCGATGTCGAATACTACTGCCGAGGCTGCAAGGGCCACTATTCCCGGATCGTCGCACTCGATGCGGTCTTCAAGACACAGTGCCGCTGCGGATCGGCCGACCTGCTGATCTACAACGTCAGTGGAGAGATGGCAGCGCCGCTGCGCCGGTAACTCCCCCGCGCGCGGACTGAGAAGAGACAGGACCCCAGTGATGAGGTCCTGTCTTTGCGTCTGCTTCTTCGCGCCCTCTGACTGCGCCCCTGGGCACCCGATCGCCGGCCGGACTTCAGGCGGTGGCCTCGCCGGCGTTCTCTTCCGCGATGTCGTCCGCGACAGGTGCCTCGGCGGCGTCGGTCTCGGCTTCCGGCGTCGCCGCCAGCATGTAGCCGATGCCCTGGAACGTCTTGATCAGCTTCGGCTTCGAGGGGTCCTCCTCGAGCTTGCGGCGCAGGCGCGATACCCACACGCGCAGGTACTGCAGGTCGTCGCGATACTCCGGCCCCCAGACCTTGCTGAGGAGCTCAGCGTTGAGCATGATCTTGCCGGCGTTCGCCGCGAGGTGCTGGAGCAGCATCCACTCGGTGCGCGTCAGCGTCACGATCTTGCCGTCGCGCTTCACCAAGCGCCGGTTCAGATCGACCTCGATGTTCGAGATGTGAACGACGTTCTCGGTGCTCGACGAGCCGACGGTGCGGCGCAGCACGGCGCGCACGCGCGCGCTCAGCTCGTCCGGGCTGAAGGGCTTGGCGAGATAGTCGTCGGCGCCAAGCTCGAGGCCGCGCACCTTGTCGCCCTCGCTGCCCTTCGCCGTCAACAAGATCACCGGAATGGTCGAGCGCTCCCGCAGGCGGCGCATCACCTCCAGTCCGGTCATCTCCGGCATGACGATGTCGAGCAGCGCGATATCAGGGCGCTGCTCCTCGGCCGTCCGTAGCGCCTCTTCGCCGCTGTTCGCCGTCACGACGCGAAATCCCTGCGTCGAGAGTTCGAGCTTGATCAAACGCAGGATGCCGGCCTCATCGTCGACGGCCATCACCAGGGGTTCCGTGCTCATATCACCATCTCCTTATCGATCGGCAGTGTGAAGCCAAATTCGGCACCGCCGCCCTCTCGCGAACGGGCCCAGATCCGTCCTGCCTGCGCTTCTACCAGCCGCTTACACACTGCGAGTCCGATCCCCGTGCCCGACGCATGGAGCGCCGTTCGCGACGATCGGTAGAACGCGGTGAAGATCTGCTCCGCCTCGGACATGTCGATGCCACTGCCCCGATCGAGGACGCGGACCGCGATGTCGTCGCCTTCCATCGTCGCCTCGATCTCGACAGCCGATTCGGGGGGGCTGTACTTCTCGGCGTTGTTCAGCAGGTTGCGCACCACCTGATCGACATAGACTTGCTCGGCCATCGCCGGTTCGAGTGTATCCGGCACGCGTGACACGATCTTCCGCCCGGGGAAGCGAATGCGGTGCGCGGAAACGGCGCTGTCGATCACGTGCCGCACAAGAATCGGCTCCGTCGCGATCTCGCCGCCGGCCTCGATCCGGGCGAGCACGAACATGTTGTCGATGATGCCCTGCAGCCGCTGAGCTTCCGCCTCAATGTCGGCGATCGCGGCGTTCTGATCTTCCTCTCGGAGACGGCCGGCGTTCTTGCGCAGCACATACGCGTTTCCGAAGATCGTCGTGATCGGCGTCCGCAACTCGTGCGATACGAGACCGAGGAATTCGTCCTTCGCATCGTTTGCGCGGTGCAGGTCCGCGGCCGTGCGCTGCGCCTCGCTGAACAGCTCCGAATTTTCGATTGCAACAGACGCGCGGCGCGCAAGATCCTCGGCCATCTGGCGGTCTTGGATTTCGTAGCAGCGGCCTGATGCACCCGAGAGCAGGCTGATGACGCCGAACAGCCGATCGCGCACGCGCATCGGGACGATCACGGCCGACCGCAAGCCGATCGAGCGCGCGGCTTCGTATTGCTCGGCGGAGCGAGTAGCGCCGCGCAGCCACTCGTCGTTGATGTCGGTGAGGAGCACCGGCGTGCCATCGCTGACCGCGCGGCCGACCGTCGTCTCGCTGTCGGGAGCGACACGCCAGTCGCGCATGCGGATCGCCCGCAAGCCTCCGGAGCCCACCACTTCCGCGTGGGCAAGCCGGTGCAGCGCGCCGTCCGGCCCAAACAGGTCGATCGCGCACACGTCGGCCACCAAGGGCACCGCGAGTTCCACGGCGCGAGCGAGCGTGAGCCTGTAGTCGAGAGACGACGCGAGCGCATTGCTCGCCTCGCCGATAAAGCGCTCCCGCATTTCGCCGCGCTTGCGGTCTTCGATGTCGATCGTCGCACCGAGCCAACCGAAGACGGCGCCATCCGCGCCCCGGAGCGGCACCGTGTTCCCGAGATGCCAGCGATACATGCCGTCGCGCCGCCGGACTCGATACTCACTCACAAACGGCTTGCCTAAACCGACGCTCTCGCTGAACGCCGCGCTGCCACGTTCCCGATCGACCGGATGGATCAAATCGCCCCAGTCGGTCTTCAACTCGTCAATCGAACGGCCGCTGTAGTCCAGCAGACGGCGGTTCGCGTACTGAACCTCGCCGTCCGTTGAGGTGAGCAGAACCATCGCCGGCAACGCCTCGGCGAGCGAGCGGTACATCTCTTCGCTCTGTGCCAGCTTCCGTTGCGCCCGTCGCTGCTGCGTGACGTCGACGAACGCCGCGATGCTGCCAGAAACGTTGCGCTCGCTGTCAAAGAGCGGCGCGGCATAGGCGAGGACCGTCGTCGAAGTGCCATCTCCTCGCACGATGTCGAGCTCGATCGCTTCCAGCGATGTCCCGGTACGCGCGGCAACTTGCATCGGCAGTGCCTGCGCCGGCATCTCGATGCCGTCCTTCAATATCCGGAATGACAGTCCCGCGGCGCCGGCGGCGGACTTCGATACATTCACATTCGGCTGCGTGCCGAGCACGTCGGCGAAGGCCGCGTTCACCCGGATGACGTCGCAGTCCACATCCTCAGCGATCCCTATCGCGAGAGGGATGACGTCGAGGATCGCCAGCGTCTCGCTCGCCTGGTGGTCGAGCGCCGCCCGCAGGCGCACAGCCTCGGCGTCCGCGTCATCGAGCTTCGTCTCGAGTTGCTTCCGCTGGTCGATGTCCGTCGCCACGGCCAGCCAACCCGCCGTTGCGCCGGCCTCATCGCTACGCGCGAATCGCAATGAGTGCCAAAGGTAGGTGCCGTCGCCGCGGCGAAGCCGGCAATCGATCTCGAGGGCTCCGCCGGCGTCCTGGAGCTGTTGGCACGCCCGCCGACAGTCGTCGCGGTCGTCGGGATGAACAAGCGACAGCCAGCCATCCTTGATCGCCGAGTCGGAGCCGACGTATTCGGCAAGCCGCCGGTTGCAATACAAAAGCGCTCCGTCGTTCGCGCAAGCGAACACCGGCACCGGCACCGCATCGAATGATTGGAGGCGAGTTTCCGGCGTATCGATGGCCAGCCTCTCGATCGAGGTCGAACGCTCCCCTGCGAGACGAACTTCCGTCGGCGCACACACCGCGTTACAAGTACGTTCGGGGCCCGCTGCATTCAGCCATGCAAGCGCGCGATTATCTGCGGGCATTTTTTTCGATATGTCCTCGTTCACGTCCGCGCCCCCAGCCAGAGAACGATGTCGAAAGCATCTGCACGCATCCCGACGATGCTATCAGCTTGCCGAGAACCCCACCGCAACGTTGCATCTGCCCCAAGTTGCAATCTCATACCAGAGAACGACTCTTTCGTAACAATGCCTGGCCGCCCTAGACAGCCATGATCCGTCTTCATCCCGCATCGCGTTATGCGCTGTTCGACACGCGAGCTGCCGGTTTGGAACAACCTCGATACATGTCTTCGCTTGACGTACCGCGGAAGAAACGGCTGTCGGCGTATCCTCACTCGCAATAGCCGTAGAATCGAAAGGATGCACAAGATGGCAAGCATAGAGAAATCGATCGACGTTCAGGTGCCTGTTCGCACCGCATACAACCAGTGGACCCAGTTCGAGGAGTTCCCGCTCTTCATGGAAGGCGTCGAGCAGATCGAGCAGCGGGACGACGAGCACCTGCACTGGGTCGCCAAGATCGCCGGCAAGCGCGAGGAGTGGGATGCCGAGATTACCGAGCAGACGCCCGATCAGCGCGTCGCGTGGCGCAGCACCAACGGCAACGAGAACGCCGGTGTCGTCACCTTCCACAAGCTGGACGACATGAAGACACGCGTGATGCTGCAGATGGACTACAAGCCGGAAGGCGTCGTCGAATCGACAGGCAACGCCCTTGGCTTCGTAGGGCGCCGCATCGAAGGCGATCTCGAGCGGTTCAAGGAGTTCATCGAGGCACGGGGTCAGGAGACAGGCGCCTGGCGGGGCGAGGTACAGCAAAACTAAGCGAGCGAGCCTCATGATGGAAGGCCGGGCGCGTACGCCCGGCCTTTCCGTGTTGACTACAAATTACGATCGCGATGCCATTGTCACGCGCGGCGTTCGGAGCGTCACGGCGGCGTCCGCATGCAAGTGTCACGATGCGAAGACGTCGAGGATCTCGAGCGCGGCGCGCTTCGGTCGACGAGCGTGGACAGCGTCGAGAACGTCACCCCTCTCACAGGAACGGGTGAACGGCGGAGATGGGGCGAAGCAGGGTAAGGAGAACTCACAGGAAGTGCGACGTGGAACTTCTACCGATAGCTGACTCGCGACCGGTCGCGGTCATCGACGATGATATTCGCTTCATCCGGCTCATCGAGCGCGTGCTCGGCCTCGAAGGGATCGCGATCAAGCCGATCACGACGCTCGATGTCGAGGAAGCCGTTCGCATTATCGCCGAGAGTCGTTGCCAAGCCGCGATGATCGATGTCTATATGTACGGCGACGCCCTCGGGTTCACCTTGATCGAGCGTCTGCGCGCGTCGGCGAAGACCGCCCGTCTGCCGCTCATCGTCTCGAGCGGCGCCCGGCGCGAGATTGGTCACAAAGTCAGCTTCTTGCAGCAGCACGCCTGCGGTGTGCTGCTCAAGCCGTTCGAACCGTCGGAGTTGCTCATAAAGTTGCGCGAAGCGGCACAGATGGTGCCGGCCGTGGAGGAGGCGCCGGCGGTCGGCCCGATGACCGTCGTCGGGACACGATTGATGCATCCGGTACAAGGAGGACAAGCATGACGAAGATGAAGAAGGAAATTACGGTGAACGCGCCCGTGGACATCGTCTACGGCGCTTGGCACAACTTCGAGAACTTGCCCCGATTCATGGACAACCTCGAAGAGGTGCGCGTGGTCTCCGGCAACCGCTCGCACTGGAAGGCTAAAGGGCCGCTCGGCATGAACGCCGAGTGGGACGCGGAGATGACGCTCGATGACCCAAACAAAGCGATCGGTTGGCGATCGATCGAGGGCGGTTCGTCGCTGACGAACGCGGGCCGCGTGAACTTTCAGCAGGAGGGCTCCGCCACCCGCATCGAGGTGACGATCGAGTACGACGCACCCGCCGGCCCTCTCGGCGATGTCGTCGCGAAGATCTTCTCGAATCCGGAGAAGCAGGTGGAGGGCGACCTCCAGCGCTTCCGCGAAGCGATCGAGCGCGGCGCTGACGCATCCGGCTTCGTTTACGGCAACAGCGGTGGATCCAGCGATGCTCTCGGTTCTTCTCTGGGCGCCGCGACCGCCTCGGATCTGGAATCGATCGATCGATTGAACTCGGGCATTGCTCCCGAACACACCGACGATCCGGCGCAACGCAAAGAGGCCGGTGCCGACTTCGGCCATGGCTCGAAGGAACTGCCGAAGGTCGGATAGGCGGCATCTCGATTCGGAACAACATACATAGGCGGCACGCGTGCCGCCTATTGTGCTCTCTGTTCTCGGAGCGCGGCTTACGCGCAGACCGCGAGGGCGCGCATCAGGTTCTCGCCGATGCCAACGCGTTGGGCAAGCCGGAACGTTTCGTTCGCGCCGGCGCCGAGGGGCAGCCAGCGGTGCGATTGCCACGCCCAGTCAAGTAGCGCCGTCGCGTCCGCATCGCGATCCTTGCTGTCCAGCACCGTGACGAACACCCGGTGTCCCTCCCGCGTCGCGGATGCGACGAGCGTCCAGCCGGCGCGATCCGTCCAGCCGATCTTGACGCCGTCGGCTCCGGGGTAGTTCGCGAGCATCGAATTGCCGTTGTGCAGGTTGTAATCGAACGGCGCCGCGAGATAGTGATCCTGCGTCCGCACGAGGGCGGCGAACGTCGCGTTCGTCATCGCCTCGCGGCCCATCATCGCCAGGTCGTACGCCGACGAATAGTGGCGGCGGCTGTCGAGGCCATGAGGGTTCACGAAATGGGTGTCCGTCAGGCCCAACGCTGCGGCGCGGTCGTTCATCCGGTTGACGAACGCATTCTCGCTGCCGGCGACCTTCTTCGCGAGTTCAATCGCCGCATCGTTGCCCGATGGCAACAGGAGGCCGTACAGAAGGTCTCGGACGGTAATCGGCACCCCTGGGCGAAGACCCATGACGGAACTGTCGATGAGCTTCGTCGCATCGATGTCTGACACCACCCGGTTGTCGAGGTTCAAGCTCTCGACAGACAACAGCGCCGTCATGATCTTCGTCGTACTCGCCGGCGGCAGGCGATCGTGCGCGTGCAAGTCGTACAGCACGCGCCCCGTCTCCCCGTCGACCACCACAGCCGCTCTCGAAGTGATCGGCGGCGGCGCGATCGCCTGGTCAACCAGCGGGATCGCCGATGGCAAATCGGTGGTCGCCGGCGACACGCGCCCGCACGCCGGCATCGCCGGCGGCGCGGCAGCCTCGGTGGCGACCGGTGACAGGCCGCAGACAACCAGCGTCAGGGCGACAACGGCGACGGGTAGGTAGCGAATCCGCAACGCGCTACGGCGTAGGAACGTCCAGATGCTTGAGGGCTGCCTGGCGGTCATCCGTTGCCTCGCTTCGATCTTCGACACCGAGCCGGCGCTACTGATAAAAAATCACGTCAGGCTGCGGCGATAGTTGCTGTATTTGGTTTTCCGTCAGCGGCGCGTCATCGAGATGCAGGAAGATGTTGAACCCACGGTGGTGGGCGTACGGCCGCGCTGCGAAGTGCCGATACTTCTTGAGCTTTTCCTGTTGGTCCCCAAACCCATCCATGTTCAGCACGACGTCGACGTTCGGCATCTGCTTCGTCGCCTCACCGTCGATGATCGTCTCCTCGAGGTACTGGTGAACGAAGACAAGCTTTGAGGGCAGATTGTTCCGCTCGACAATGTCGGCGACGACTTGCTGAACGGCGTTGATGTCGTCTCCCGTGATCGTGCCCGGCGTCTCCAGCGGCACGCCCTCCGGCCCCACGGCATATTCGGGATCGATCGCGACGTGCACGCGCGGATTTTTCAGGTAGGGCGCGATCTTGCGCACCTCGTCCGCGACATCCGCCCGCCCGATCTGCAGATCGAGGATCAGCTGCAGGTCGAACTTCTCGGCCAGCGCGATGTAGCGCCGCACGACCCCGTCCGGCAAGTAGCGCAGGTACAGGCCGTTCTGCGTCGGCTCGCTCTGTACTTGCGCGTAGATGAGGTCGACTGCAGCGATCACGCCGCGGCCGTCGCCGTTCAGACCGTCGTACACGCTCGCTTCATCCCGCAGGCGCTTCGCCGCTTCGTCGGGTGAGAAGGCCCCCAGAATGCCCAGACCGGGGGAGATCGGCGAGCCGTAGAACACCACCATCTGGTTCTTGGCGAGCGGCGACTCGCGCTCCGGCGTTGCCGTGGGCGGTTGCAGATACGCCGCCCGCAGCCGGTCCGCCGGCGCGGTCGACGAAGGCACGACCGTCGGCGTCACGCTCGAGACGGCGGCGGAGTCTGGTCGCGACGTCGGCGTCGCCGATGCCGCAGCATCGCTGGCCCCGGGTGCCGCATTCGCAGCAGCCCCAGGATCGGACGCGTTCGCTGCTGCAGCCGCCGCCGGTGCGTCGTCCTCAACCGCGTGATCGAGCAGAACAATCGGCGACGGGACAAGTAGGTGATCCGCTGGTTCTGCCGCGATCGTCGGCGTCGCGAGCGCCGCCGAGCGCGTCGCGGCAACGAGCGCCGGCGCCGGCGGGTGATGTTGGGGCCAGGCGAAGCGGAATACGGGAGCAAAGATCGACAGGACGCCAATCAGAGCGCAGCAAAGCATGGAGGGGCGACTGGTCAAATCTGTATGGCTCCGGGCGGGAAGCTGGTCACTGGGGAACGGGGAGGTGTGACTTAGGGATCATACCGAGCCCCAGAAGAAGAAATCAACGCTTTTGTGATGATTTCTCGATTTGCGCAACGGGTTTGCAACATACGACTTGCCACGTAAGAACGCGCGTATTCGCGACCTTGGGCCAGTCTGAGCGAGATCGGCATGCTTCGTGGCGCGCGTGATCGGTATATTTCGGCCCCTTCGCCATAGCGTCCGGCGTGTTTCCAAGCGGAGCTCTTCGCACCTCAACGCTTACCGGCGGCCGAGCCGTGCGAATTCTGCCCGCGCGTACCTCGATCGCCGAGACGGTGTAGCGCCGTAAGATTGTCCGAATAAAACGACACACTCCCGCCGCATGCAACCGAAGCGGCGAAACGCTTCCCCCAGCGTCGCGTAACTATGATGGCAGTGAGCGAAATAGGAACGCTCGATGAGTCATGCAGTCGCACGGACCATCAACCCGATGAACGTTTTGAGGACAACTCCCGTGATTTTGGTAATAGACGATGATGCCGCGTTGAGCAGAATGCTCTTGCTCGCGCTCCGCGGCGACGGGCTCGATGTTGCTTCGGCGCCGAACGGCGCTGTCGCGCTGGATCAGATCGACGAGCGCACCCCGGACGTGATCGTGCTCGATCTCGAGATGCCGGTGATGGACGGGCGCTCGTTCTACCGCGAGTTGCGCGCCCGCGGCGCCGATATGCCCGTGCTGATCCTCTCGGCGTTCGAGGCCCGGCGCGGACAGCGAGAGCTCGGCGCAAACGCCTACCTGAACAAACCGTTCGACCCCGACGACCTCGTACGCGAGGTGCGCCAGCTCCTGACCGTCGCCTAGGCGCGCGCTGCGCCCGCAGCCGCGTCGCGCGGCGCGCCGGCTTCGGGAAGCATGACGCTGGGAGGCACGGGCACGTCCACGAGGCGGTGCGATCCTACGTTGTCGCGCGTCTTCCGTGCGACTCCCGTACCGGCTTCCCGCTTCGGATCGCCGTGGTACACTGCGAGGCGAATTGGGGATTCGTCTAATGGTAGGACAGCAGATTCTGGATCTGTATGTGGGGGTTCGAGTCCTCCATCCCCAGCCACCCGGCGCGTTCGTCTAGCGGCCCAGGACATCGCCCTCTCAAGGCGGAGATCGCGGGTT
>JBBSDV010000079.1:0-14113 GCA_038240335.1 Dehalococcoidia bacterium | reverse complement strand
TTCGGTCGCCCGAATGTCATCCCAATCCGCCACGTGCAGGAGATGATCGGCGACCGACCACCCGTCGAGCGAGCGTTCTGCCATCGCCTCATCGCTCAGGCCTTCGATCACCGAGAGCAGCGCGTCCTGCATTTCACGATAGTGCCGCACCAGGGCGTCCCGATCCTCCATCAGCCGTCCCCTCTCGATGCAACGCCGTCGACTGGCGCTCCTGTCGCGGCGCTCGCTCGGCCGTACAGCGAGCGATCGAGACCGCGCTCCGACGGAGCGGGCCGTGATCGGTCCTTCGCGGATAAATCCTTTTTGCCAGTCGAGGTGACTTTACCAGCCGAGGTGACGCGCCGTCGCGGGATGAAACCGCAGGGTACGTCATCGTCTCGGATATGCGCCGCCGCGCCGCCGCGGAAGGCAGGCCGGTACGAGAGCACCTGCCACCGTGGTCGCGGGCCGTGCAAGCCCGCGCCACGGAGAAGGTCGCGCCACCATCATCGAACGCGAGCGACTCATCACACGGATACTCTTGCCCCCGCGGGTCGTCGTCCGCGTGCCGAATGATTGCGCGTGCTAGACCGACAGGAGGCGCTGGAAGAAGGAGCGGTAGCGCGTGAGGCCGATGCGCAGATCCTCGGTGTCCACGTCGTGTCCCTGCTCCCAGGCGCTCTCAAGCTTCGTGCGCTCTTCCGCGAACGAGGTCGCGAGTTGCTGCATGAGCTCGGCGACGAGCGCGTCCGCCTGCTCGACGGCATCGCGCGGCTTGTCCACGAACGCCGCCTGGATCGCCTGCCAGCGCGACTGATATTCGGTCGTCGCATCGGCGGCGAGAAGGGGCACCGCGTCCGCGGGCGCAGCGGCGTCCTCCGGCCGCTTGAGCGACATCCGCGCGGCCGGTTCCGCATCGTCACCCGGATTGCCACCGGATGCGATGTCGGTCGTCGACAGCGGCTGCCGCGAGGGCTTCGCTGCTGTCGCTGCGTCGGCGTCCTCGGTCCGAGAGTTGTCGGCCGGGGGCATGTCGCTCTGCTCCTGCACCGGTGCGCGCTGCATCCCGTTCTCAGGTTCCATGATCGTGTCTCCTTACGTTATGTTCAGCGGCGGCGAGCTTCGCATCGCCCAGGCGATTGTGCTGCCGTTTCTGGTCGATTCTCGCAGAAAACTACAAACGACAAACTACGAACTTCGGTCCTAGCGCCGCGCCGCGCGTCGCGCCTCGCGGTCGCGATCGGACCGCCCGGTGCGGCTCTGGCGGGGCTGGTCACCCGTCGACGGGACGGCGTCGGCGCCGGCGGCGTTCAGTAGCTCCGTGAAGAGAGCGCGGTAGTGCACCATGCCCTGTCGCAGCTCCTCG
The DNA here is from genome assembly GCA_038240335.1 of Dehalococcoidia bacterium. Classification (GTDB taxonomy): domain Bacteria; phylum Chloroflexota; class Dehalococcoidia; order DSTF01; family JACRBR01; genus JBBSDV01. Next base: position 12,768 of record JBBSDV010000079.1, on the reverse strand, counting down.
GTCGACGCCTCCCCGCGCTCGTTCGCCATGGCGATCTTACGCGCCGAACGGTAGTTGTCGACGACGTACGGGTGTTCGACCGAAATATCCTCGGCCTTCTGGTCGAAGTCCCCGACCGGGTAGCCGCGCGCCTGCATCGCCTCATCGACGAGGCTCTTGGCGTCGGCGATCGCCTCGGCCGGCTCATCGACGAAGTGGGCCTGTGTCTGGTTCCACGAGTCGAGGAAATGCGCGCGCGCGCTCGCGCTCAGCGAGCGTAGCTGGAGCTTCGAGACACGCTCCTTGCGGCCACGGAGGGCCGTCTCGGCCTTGCTCCGGTCGCCGTACTTGTCGACGGCTCGGTCATATTCGGGACCGAAGCCCTTCTGTAGCTGCACGGTACGGCGGCTCTGCTGCTGGCGCATCGCGCCGGCGATGGCGGCGACGATAATCAGCACCGCAACGACAGCGATGGCGACCCATACCCACATGTCCATCTCAAGTCTCCTTTACTGGATGCGGGAGCAGTCGTCCCACCTAAAGATGATGCATCCCAAGGAGTTGCCGAAACGCACCGTCTCCGCGTGCGGGTCTGGAGGAACTGTTGCAGCTGAGTCCGGTGTTCGTCGAGCCGCGCCACTCGGCTGGCGATGCCGCCAGGCAGAGCAGTCGGCCTGGTCAGGACGAACGGTTACTAATTGACGTCGGACCACTCATCCGGGGTCAGATCGAGCGGCTCGTCCGTACCCGGCATTGTTGCCGCCGTTGAAGCGTCGGGTTGCTCGTCTCGCGGGACGCCGTCGAGCTGGATCTGCTCGCCCGATGCCTTCCTTGTGCCGATTGGGGTCGACGTGAGCGCCGCCTGCGGAGCCTCGATCGACGGGCGTGGCGTCTCCGCCGGCGCGGGGGCCGCCGAGGTCCTGCCGATTGTACGCCTCGCGCCTGCATCAACGACCTCCACCAACTGCACGCTGAGGCCATGTGTCGCAGCCATTGTGACGAACGAAGAGCGCAGGCCCGGCTCCGGCTCGATCGGCTCGCTGACGCGAACGCCGAGCGCCACCAGCTCCTCGATCGCGGCATCGAGATCCTCGACTTCCAGCGCGATGTTGTAGAAGCCTTCTCCGCGCCGCTCGAGGAAGCGCATGACGGGGTTGTCGACCGCGACGGGCGATGCCAGCTCGAGCGTCGATTCGCCGAGCGGCAGCGTCGCCGACCTGACGCCGAACGCGGGAACGCGGACGGCCTCGCTCGCCCGTTCGCCGAACAGCTGCTCGAACGTGATGCGCGCGCCGTCGACGTCGCGCACGGCAATCGTCACATGATGGATGCGCGTGATTCGCATGATGTACCGAATGCTATCCTGCGAGCGCCGCGCCCGAAATAGCGCAACGTGCCGACGACAAGGCGCGGCGGAGGAAGACCATGGCGCGCCGCCTGCGCATCGTAGATCGCGGCGTGTAGCATCGGTTCACGAACGCGACTCGTTGCCCGCACGATGCGCACCGCAGGCAAGCAAGCAGATCTCACCAAGGAGTGACCGCTTCGTTGCAACAGCCGCCGTCCGCCGCAAACGCCGTCGCCGCGATCCGCGATGCGGCAGCTCGCGTGCGCGAGAACGTCGCGCGCGTGATCGTCGGCCGCGACGATGTGATCGAGATGGCGCTGGTCGCCGTGCTCTGCCAGGGGCACGTGCTAATCGAAGACGTGCCGGGCATCGGCAAGACGATGCTCGCGAAGACGCTGGCCGCGTCGACCGCCTGCAGCTTCAAGCGCATCCAATTCACGCCGGACCTGATGCCGTCGGACGTCACCGGCATCAACTTCTATAACCAGAAGTCCGGCACGTTCGAGTTTCGCGCAGGGCCACTGAGCGCGAACATTGTCCTCGCCGACGAGATCAACCGCGCGACGCCACGCACCCAGAGCGCGCTGCTCGAAGCCATGGAGGAGCATCAGCTCACGGTCGACGGCGACACGATGCGCCTGCCCGCGCCGTTCCTCGTCCTCGCGACGCAGAACCCGATCGAGCTCGAAGGAACATTCCCGCTGCCGGAGGCGCAGCTCGATCGCTTCCTCCTGCGCATCCGCATGGGCTACCCCGACGCGGCCGAGGAAGATGCGATCCTGCTGCGGTTCGAGTCAGAGAACCCGCTCGATGCGCTGCAGCCCGTCGTCGATGCCGCGGAGCTCGTGCGGCTCTCAGCAATGCTGCCGGCGATCCATGTCGAACCGTCGCTGCGCGACTACATCGTGCGGCTGACGCAAGCGACACGCACGCACCCCTCGGTCGAACTCGGCGCCAGCCCACGGGCGACGCTCGCCCTGTTTCGGGCCGCACGCGCGCTCGCGGCGATCCGTGGCCGCGACTACGTGCTGCCGGACGACGTCAAGCACCTCGCCGTCGCCGTGCTCGCCCATCGCATCATGCTCAGTTCGCAATCGCGGCTGCGCGGCCGCGACGCCGAGACGCTCGTCGGCGAACTGCTCGACGAACTGCCGGTGCCGGTCGAGGGCTAGCGGTGCTGCGCGAGGGCTGGGGCTATTTCGCGGCCGCAGTGATCGTGATCGGCCTGGTCGCCCAGAACGCCGCGGTCGTGACGCTCGGGTTCGCCGTCGTGCTTGCCTGCGGCGCGGCGACACTCTGGGCGCGCTACTCGCTGCGACGCGTATTGTACGAGCGACTGATCCCCGAGGATCACGCCTTCGCCGGCGAGCGGCTCGGAGTCACGCTGCGGATCACCAACCGCAAGCCGCTGCCGCTGCCATGGATCGAGGCGAGCGAGCAATTCCCCGAGGACATGCTCCCGGCCGAGCCGGGCGGCGATTTCCATCCGCACCTCGGCTCCGTCGCGCTCGACTGGCGCACGTCGGCCGGCGCGTACGAGCGTGTCAGCCGCACCGTTGACGTGCAGTGCCCGCAACGCGGCATCTTCCGCATTGGCCCGACCAAGCTCCGCTCCGGCGACGCCTTCGGCCTCTTCACGGACGAGCGCGACGAAGAGCGCGCGTCGCACATCGTCGTCTATCCGCGTACCGTCGATGTCGGCGACCTCGCGCTGCCGGCACGGCGACCGTACGGCGAGACCGGCGGCGGCATGCGCGTCTTCGAGGATCCGGCGCGGGTCTCCGGGATCCGCGACTATCGCGCCGGCGACAGCCTGCGGCGCATCGACTGGAACGCGACGGCGCGCCTCAACAAGCTGCAATCGCGCGTGTACGAACCGACATCGTCGCAGCAACTGCTGGTTTGCCTCAACACGCAGACCGTCGTCCCCGCCTGGGCGGGCTACATCCCCGACGTCCTCGAGCATTCGATCACGATCGCGGCGTCGATCGCGCGCGATGCCTACGACCAGCGCTACAGCGTCGGCCTGCTCGCCAACAGCAGCTTTCCCGAGAGCAACCGCATGTGGACGCATCGCGGCGCCGACGCGCTCGCTGACACCGTGCGCGAGAAGGACCTGCGTGCCCGCGCCGGCGAGGCACGCGCATCCGGCGCAACGCCGCCGCCCAAGGCGAGCGCGCAGGGCTCGATCCGGATCCCGCCGGGACGGCGCGCCGAGCAGTTCATCCGCGTCCTCGAAGCGCTCGCCGTCGTCACGCCGTTCGTGCTCGAGCCGCTCTCGGCGCTGCTCGACCGCGAGGAGCACCGCCTCCGCGCCGGCACGACGCTGGCGATCATCACAGGCATTATGCCGCCCGACCTCGCCGAGACGCTGCTCCGACTGCGGCGGCGTGGGCACCAGATTGTCGTCCTATCGTCGAGCGGCGAAACCTGGGCCGACGAGCTCGGCGACATCCCGGTCCGCGACACCTCGCATCTCGCGGCCGACTTCGCCCCGCCCGCCGACGATAGCGACGACGCGGAGCGATTCGCCCCGATGCGCGCCGTGCTCGGAGACCGCGAATGACCGTCCGCACCCTCCGTCTGCCGTTCGCGTGGTGCGTCGAGCTTCTGCTGTCACCCAGAGCGAAGCGAAGGGTCTTCTCCGGCCGTCGAGATGCTACATCTCCGTCGAGAAATTCGTACGCCGCAACCTCTCGTCGTTCTGCAACATCAACGCTTCGGGTCCTTCCCACCTTCGCGGTGAAATCAAAGGGACCGCGCAAATGACCGTCCGCACCCTCCGTCTGCCGTTCGCGTTGTGCCTCGAGCTTCTGCTGTCACCCAGAGCGAAGCGAAGGGTCTTCTCCGGCCGCCGAGATGCTACGTCTCCGTCGAGAAATTCGTACGCCGCAACATCAACCCTTCGCGTCCTCCGCGCCTTCGCGGTGAAATCAAAGAGACCGCGCGAATGACCGTCCGCACCCTCCGTCTGCCGTTCGCGTTGTGCGTCGAGCTTCTGCTGTCACGCAGAGCGAAGCGAAGGGTCTTCTCCGGCCGCCGAGATGCTACGTCTCCGTCGAGAAATTCGTACGCCGCAACCTCTCGTCGTTCCGCAGCATCAACCCTTCGCGTCCTTCACGCCTTCGCGGTGAAATCAAACGGACCGCGCAAATGACCGTCCGCACCCTCCGTCTGCCGTTCGCCCTCGGCGTCGAGTTGATGTGGAGCTACGCCGCCGTCGCGATCGCCGTGCACGTCGCGGGGCGCGGCGACGGTCCCGCGCCGTCGCTTGTCGCTGTCGCTGCTGTCGTGCTCGGATCGTTCGCCCTCGGCCGCGGCTTGCAGCAGACCGATCTCGACGAGTCATCGCTGCGCAACGCCGGCGCGGCCGCGACGATCATCCTCCTCGCCGTCATCCTGCGCGCCGAGTACGGCGGGCTCGCCGCGCCATGGAGCTTCGGCTGGCTCCGCGACACGATCACCGAGCCCGGCGCGGCGTTTGATGCGCACGCCGACGTCATCGTCGGCTGCGCGGCGCTGATCGCGCTGTGGGTGCGCGGCGCCGCAACCGGACAGCAGACGACCGACTTCAGCGCCGTGTCGCGCAGCGCCGCATTCGGCCTCGTCGTCGTCGCGATCGCGGCGGCGCTCTCGCCGGACGCGCGCGGGCCACAGTCGTTTGGCGGCCTCGCGCTGCTCTACGTGCCGGTCTCGCTGATCACGCTCGCCCTCTTCCAGAGCGCCGACGCCGAGAAGCCGGCCGCGCGGTTCGCGGCCGAGTGGGCGCCGGCGCTCGCCGCGCTGCTCGGCGCCGCCGCGCTGCTCGCTATCGTCGCTGCGGCGATCGATCCGGCATCCCTCGGCTTCATCGCGCCGATCGGGCGGCCGCTCGCCATCGCAGTAGCAATCGTCGCCGAGTTCGTGCTCGGCCCGATCGTCGGCGGCATCGGCTGGCTGTTCGGCGCGATCCTGCCGCACAGCACGCACGAACTCCCGAAGCCACAGATCGCCGACACCCCCGCGCCCGACCCGACGAAGCACGGCACGCCGCTGTGGTTTCGGATCGTCGGCTACACCGTCGCCGGCGGCGCGCTGACGCTGCTCGTCACAGGTTCGCTTGTCGGGCTGTGGTTCATGTTCCGGCGATTCACGAAGCGCAAGCCGCGTCCGATCGAGAAGCGCGAGCAGATCGAGGGCGAGTCGCTCCTCGGCGAAGACCTCGGCGCGATGTTCGGCGCGCTCGCCAGCCGCTTTCGCCGCTCGCCGCGCCGCCCGGCATCGGCGATCGCCATCCGCCGGCTGTACTCCGACCTAATCGACCGCGCTGCCGCCGACGGCCTCGATCGCGCGCCGTCGGCGACGCCGTCGCACTTCGCGCCGAGCCTCGACGCCCACTTCGCCTCCGACGCCCCGAGCGCCATCACCGACGCCTTCGCCGCCTCCCGCTACGGCCGCCACGAACCGGAGGACGCCGAGGTGCGCGCGTTGCGGGAGCGGTGGCGGCGGTAAGTCCGCTTGAGAATGGCGGCTGGTCAAGGTTTCGCTAGAGTCCATTTGACACCACTCGCATTCATATCGTAAAATCCCGATATGAAGATCATCGAGCAGACGGCGGCGGAGGCGCGGACGGTGACGATGCTGCGGGCGATCGCGCATCCGGCGCGGTTCCGCATCGTTAAGCTGCTGGCGGCGCGCCAGACGTGCGTCTGCGGCGACCTCGTGGACGAGTTGCCGCTCGCACAGTCCACGGTCTCGGAGCACCTCAAGGTGCTGAAGGACGCCGGCATCGTCCGCGGCACGATCGAGGGCCCGAACACCTGCTACTGCCTTGAACCAGCGGCGATCGCGTGGCTGAAACGCGAGTTCGGGGCACTGAGTGCGGCATGTTGTTAACGGTCATTCGTTGTGCGAGGTATCGGTGATTTCCGATGAGTGAGTGTTGATGATCAAGCAAACATCGTGACGAAGCGTCACGTCATCGTGCGACGGTTCGACGGACGAAGGCACTGTCGAACTCCCCACATCCAACAAGAAGGAGCCAGACGACATGACACGCACAGCGGACGAGATTAAGACGGCGGTGCAGGAGCACTACGGTGAGCGCGCGCGGCAGGCGTCGGCGTGTGGCGATAGTTGCGGCGCCAACAATCACCGCGAGACCCTCTACGCCGCGGACGAGATCGGCGAGCTGCCCGACACCATCGCGTCGTACGGCTGCGGCAATCCGACCGCGATCGCCGGCCTCCACGAGGGCGAGGTCGTGCTCGATCTCGGCTCCGGGCCGGGGCTCGATTGCTTCATCGCAGCGAAGGCGGTCGGCGACCGCGGCCGCGTCATCGGCCTCGACATGACGCAGGACATGCTCGATCTCGCGAACGCGAATCGCGCGAAGCTCGGCGTCTCGAACGTCGAGTTCCGCAAGGGCGAGATGGAGTCGATGCCGGTCGACGACGCCAGCGTCGACGTGATCATCTCGAACTGCGTGATCAACCTCTCGCCGGACAAGGACGCCGTCTTCCGCGAGTCCGCGCGCGTCCTGCGCCGCACCGGCCGCCTGCACGTCTCCGACGTCGTGCTCTCTCGCGAGCTCTCCGATGCCGAGCGCGACGACCTCGCACTCTGGGCCGGCTGCGCCTCGGGCGCCCTGCTCGAAACCGACTATCTCGCCCGGCTGCGAGCGGCGGGCTTCGCCGAAGCGCGCGTCGACGGCCGCTCGACGATCGGCAAGAAGGCCTGGTACAGCGCGACAATCTCGGCCTTCAAGTCGCTCGACATCGCCGCGACGACGCCCGCGACCGCGGCGTCCGACTCGAAGGCGGCGTGCTGTTAGGTGATGCGGAGAGGGCGCCGATCCACAGATGGCCACAGATGCGGGGACGACGAGCGCCGCGCCGTCGACGGTAGTGACGCTGTAACGCCCGGCCAATGCGCTGCTAAATGTGCTTCCAGACCCAATCAATCATCGTGAGCAGGAGATAGACCGCGACGAGAAACGCGCAAATTGTCAGCGTGAGAGGGAATACTAGGGAGAGAAGAGGATGGTCGCTTACGGAATCACCCGAAAAAGCTATCCCAAACACAACGAACGGCAACAGGACAGGCAGGGCCATCAAGCACGATTTGACGCGCTCTCGATCGATCTAGCGCGCATGTTCATTGCTCGGTGGAGCAGGCTCGACACGTGAGCGTCGATATCCCGCCCCGTTTGCGCGAAGACTCGCACGCCGGTCACGGCCGTGGTCTCGTCTTGGGCCAGTTGGGCCGTTGCGCGGCGCCTTGAGCATGACGCTATGGTACTCGGGTCATATGCCGCCCCCCTCCAACACCCAACCTCACCACCCCATCTCGCGCTCGATCGCGTCGAGGCGGGCGGGGACGCGGTGGACTTCCGGTTCGATGCGGAGCGCCGTCTCGGGATCCTTTAGGCCGTTGCCGGTGATGATGCACACGACGGTCTTGTCGGCGAACGATGCGCCTGCGGCGGCTTGCTGGAGGAGGCCAGCGACGCAGGCCGCCGATGCCGGCTCGCAGAAGATGCCCTCTTCTCGAGCAAGCCGCGCGTAGGCGCCGAGGATAGCATCGTCGCTGACGGCCTCGATGCTGCCGCCGGATTCCTCGCGCGCCGAGATCGCCGTCTTCCACGACGCCGGATTGCCGATGCGGATCGCCGTCGCGATCGTCTGCGGGTCCGCCACCGGCGCGCCGCCGACGAGCGGCGCGGCGCCCGCCGCCTGGAAGCCGAGCATCCGCGGCCGGCGGCTCGTCCGTTCCATCCGGTTGTACTCGACGAAGCCGCGCCAGTACGCCGTGATGTTGCCGGCGTTGCCGACCGGCAGCGCCAGCACGTCCGGCGCGTCGCCGAGCGCGTCGGCGATCTCAAACGACGCCGTCTTCTGGCCCTCGATGCGGTACGGGTTGACCGAATTGACGAGGGCGATCGGGTGCTTCGACGTGATCTCGCGCGCCATCTCGAGCGCGACGTCGAAGTTGCCGTCGACGGCGATGATCTCGGCGCCGTGGACGACGCTTTGCGCCAGCTTGCCGCGCGCGATCTTGCCGTCAGGCACGATCACGTAGACAGCCAGCCCGTAGCGCGCGGCGTAGGCTGCAGCGGACGCGCTGGTGTTACCGGTGGAGGCGCACATGATCGCTTCCGCGCCGTCCTCCATCGCCTTCGCGACAGCGACGACCATGCCGCGATCCTTGAACGAACCGGTCGGGTTGCAGCTCTCAAGCTTGAAGTACAGCGCGTCGCAGCCGATGTCTCGGACGATCTGGGTTGAACGGATCAGCGGCGTATCGCCCTCGCCGAGCGAGATCAGCGGCGTCTTGTCGGTGATCGGCAGGTGCTCGGCGAAGCGGCGCAGGACGCCACGGTTCGGAGCATCACCGAGCGCGTCGTTGCTCGGCTGCACGCGCGCCGCCGCCGCTCGCAATTCTGGCGACGACTCGGGCGTCATTCGTCGTCGGCCGCGTTCTTCAGGAGGCTTGTCTGGGCACGAAGCTCCTTCACCTGCCGCTCCGACTCCTCCACCTCGCGGCGCTTCATGCGCTCGAGCATGACGGTCATCTTGAGCAGGTGGTCGTTGAGCGAGCGGCGGAAGTCGAGCGTCGCGCCGTGGACGTGCTCGATCCGCGCTTCATTCGCCTTCATCCGCGTGTCGACGTGCGACGTGAACTCTTCCTCTCGCTCGACCCGGGCGAGCAACTCGCCCAGCGTCTCTTCGTTGCGCGACGTCCGATCCTCAAGCCGCTGCCGCTCGGCGCGCAGCAGCTCAACGCGCTCGCCCAGGAGCGGCAGGACGCGGTACTCCTCCTGCTGCGCGTGCAGCTCGGTCTCGAGCCGCGCGGCTATTTCGTGGGCGAGACGCGCGCGTTCGGCGAGTACGTCGTCTTCGCGACGCAGCGCCCGCACCGCCTGCTCGACCTCGCCATGCGCCTGCTCGAGCCGCGTGATCGCGTCGAGATTACGACCTGTCTTGCTCTCGACGGTCTCGAGCCGCTGGTTCAGCCCCTGGTACTGCAGGTGCGAACGCGATACCTCCTCCTGGAAGCGCCGCGTGCTGTCATCCACCGTCGCCTGGCGCTCGCCGAGCCCCTCGGCACGCCGCTCGAGATCCTGGATGCGCCGGTACAGCTCGTTCTTCTCGCCTTGATCGCGCGTCCGCTCGTCGTGGCCGAGGCGTTCGAGCAGCTCGAACTTCGTGTCGATCAGCACCTCGGCATCCTGGATGCGCTCCATGAGGCCCGAGAGCTGGCGCAGCTGCTCGGCCATCGCCGGCAGGCCGATCGTGCGGCCGCTCGTCTCGCGGAGCCGTGCTTCCGCATCGCGCAGGTTTTCGTTGATGTCGAGCACGGCGGCCTGCGTTTGCTCGCCCTGCTGCTGGAGCCGGCCCGCCTGCGCCTTTAGTTGCGAGACCTGATCCTGCAGCCAGTTGACGGCGTCGACGCGCGCATCGCCGGACGGCTCATACATCGTCATGGCTTCACCCGCAGCAGCTGCTCGACGCCCGCGACGCCGTCGATCGCGACGATGTCCTTGAGCGCCTGCTGCAAATCCGCTTCCCGTGCGTCGTGCGTCATGATCACGATCTCCGCCGTCCCTTCGCCATCGACTTCCTTCTGAATCACGGACGCAATGCTGATCGCGCGCTCGGCCAGCGTGCCGGCAATGCGCGCCAGCACGCCGGGCTGATCGGCGACGCCGATACGGAGATAGTAGCGCGATCGCACCTCAGACATCGGCAGCACGCGGAGGCCCGCTTCGCGGCGGGACGAGTGCGGCCAATAGACGCCGTTGCTGATGCTCACTGCCGCATCGAGCGCGTCGGCGACGACGGCAGACGTCGTCGGCAGCGAGCCTGCGCCCGGACCCTGGAAGAGGACGCGGCTCATCAGGTCGCCGTCGATCTCCACGGCGTTCATCACGCCGTCGACGCTGGCCAGCAGCTCATCGCTCGAGACGAGCGCGGGATGGACGCGCAGCTGGACGGCATCGTCGCGTTTGCGGGCGATCGCCAGCAGCTTGATCGCATACCCAAGCTCGCGCGCGTATCGAAAGTCGCGCTCGGCGAGCTTCGTGATGCCTTCGCGGTAGACATCGTCCGGTCGCGCGTGCATGTGGAACGCGAGCGTCGCCAGGATCGAGAGCTTGTATGCGGCGTCGATGCCCTCGACGTCGTTCGTCGGGTCGGGTTCGGCATAGCCGAGGCGCTGCGCGTCGCCGAGCGCGTTCGCATAGCTGCCGCCGCCCTTGCTCATCGCCGTCAGCATGTAGTTCGTCGTGCCGTTGATGATCGCCGTCACGCCGACGATGTCGTTTGCGAGTAGGTCGCGCTTCAGCGGCGCGATGATCGGGATGCCGCCGCCGACGCTTGCTTCGTACAGCAGGTCGACGTTGTGCTCTCGCGCCAGCGCCAGCAATTCGACGCCGTGCTTCGCCATCACTTCCTTGTTGCCGGTGACGACGAACTTATTCGCGGTGAGGGCGCGCGCGAGGAAATCGTACGCCGGCTGCTCGCCGCCAATCACCTCGATGATCAGATCGATCTCGGCGTCATCGAGGATGTCGCTCGGACTCGTGGTGATGATCGCCGCGGCGCAATCGAAGGCGCGCTGCTTCGCCGCATCGCGTACGAGCACGCGCTTGAGGACGAGCGGCACACCGATCTGGCGCGCGTAGACGTCGGCCTTCTCGTGCAGGATGCGCGCGACGCCGGCGCCGACGACGCCGAGGCCCATGAGCCCTATGCCGATCGCACGCCGATCATTGCCCATTGTTCGCGGGCGCGACGGGCTGCGAGGGGGCGGCGGGACTCGAGCTCGTTCCCGACGGCGCCGCTGGCGATGCCGCGCCCGCCGCCGGCGATGCCACGCCCGGCGCCACAGGCGTCGCGTTCGGATCGACCGTTGCCTGCGGCCGCGCTGTCAGGTCGGCGACGGTCGTCGCGCGGAGCGCGGCCGCGGTCGATTGGCTCTTCTGCTGCTGCAGCTGCTGCGCGGCGAGCCGCGGCCCGGCGCTCCCGACGACGGCGAGGAGCGCGTCGTTCTGCGCCTTCGGCTGCCAGTCGCGCTTCAGCTTGCCGTTCACCTGCATGTCGTCCTGCGTCGTCTTCAGCCAGTCTGAGAATTGCGTGTTGGCGATCGTGCTCTTCTGCGCCTCTTGCACCGGCTGCTGCGACCGGTCGATCACGCGCACCACATAGAACGAGCCGGTGGCGGTGCTCGAAAGCGGTGCGCTGAGCTTGCCGATGTCGTTCGTCGTGAACACGTAGTCGTCGTAGGTGGAGTTGAAGCCGCCCTTCGGCGCGTAGTCATGCACGCCGCCGGTCGTCTGGACGTCGGTCTCCTGCGAGACGGACTTCGCGACGGTCGCAAAGTCTTCTCCGCCGTTGATCCGGTCGATCGCCTTTTGCGCATCGGCCTGGGAGGCGGCTCCGATCACTTCGATCTTCGCCATGAGCGCGTTTGCCGGCGCTTCCGCCTTGAACTTGTCGTGGATCTTCGTGTCGATCAGCTGCCCGCGGATCAGCCGGCGATACTCGGACTCCGTCAGGCCGGTGGTGTCGAGCTGCTTGCGAAATGCGTCGGCGAAATCCTTCGCGGGCGCAGCCTCGCCAACGCCGAGCCGGCCGCGCAGCTTCTGATCGTACTCCGCATCATCGAGCGTGACACCGAGACCGCTGTCGGCACGGTGCACCTCCGTCAGCTCGTTCAGCAGCGCCTGGTACGAGCCTTCCGGCAGGATCTGCGGCGACCTCTGGTAGTTGACGTTCTGGAAGTACTCGTATCCCATCCGGCGCTTCATTGCCGCGTACGAGATCTTCGTGTCATCGACCTGCAGCACCGTGCGGTTCCGCGGTTTGACGACGCTGTACCAATAGCCGAACGCGATGAAGCCGGCGGCAATGACGACGATCGCCGCCACCGCGCCGATCAGCAGTAGTCGCGCCGACTGCTCGGAATCGAGGTTCATCAGCCCGCCGCGATGTGATCCGCGGAGCGGCTTCGCTCCCGGCTTGCTCGCTGGCGCGCTCGTCGTGCGCCCGGGTTTGCCTTCGCTCGCCATAGAATCACCAACCTGCGCTACCGTCGCGCGTCTCGAATGCGCGTCCACTCGCCGCTCAGGGGAGAGTACGACGGCGAGGCGCCCGCGGCTTGATCGTTGCCGCTCCTACCAGGATGTGAAGTTGTGCGTTGCCGTGTAGGGCAGCAGCGCGAGGTGCCGCGCCCGCTTGATCGCCAGGGTCAGCCGGCGCTGATGACGCGCGCACGTGCCTGTCTTGCGGCGCGGCTCGATCTTGCCGCGCTCCGACACGAAGCGGCGCAACTTGCCCGGCTCCTTGTAGTCGATCTTGTCGATCTTGTCCACGCAGAACGCGCAGACCTTGCGGCGCGAGCCGAATCGCCCGCGTCCCCCACCACCGCCTCCGCCACCACCGCTGGGCCGGCGGAAGCCG
>JBBSDV010000078.1:0-14257 GCA_038240335.1 Dehalococcoidia bacterium | reverse complement strand
GCCTTGTCGCCGGGGTTGACGTCCGGGTGCAGCTTGCGAGCGAGCTTACGGTACGCGCTGCGCACCTCCTTCCCCGACGCTTCGCGCTTGACACCCAGCACCTGGTAGAAGTCCTTCGCCATGAGGGCAGTATAGCAGGTTTGAGGCGCCGATTCACATAGCATGAAGCATCTAAGTTGATAGCATTACCATCAATGTTGGCCAAATGAATTTGGCTATCGCACGGGAGATCAGTCTGCGAGGCTCACCGATGCCAGTGCCCTCGACACTTGGTTGAGCCTGCGCAGCCTTCGGGCCTGCGAATCGCATGAACGCGTACAAGCGCGATAGCCAGCTTGCCGGTCGTTTCGATGTACGTTTACCTTGACGTTCGCGTTAGTGTTTCGCTACGATCGAAGAGATGACCACGAAGCGCGCACCCACCATCGAGCCAGCCTCACAGGAGCACGCGTACCTGCAGATCGGCGAGGTGGCGGAGCGCACCGGCGTCACGCAGCGCACGCTCCGGTTTTACGAAGAGAAAGGCCTCCTCAAGCCGCCTTCGCGCCTCGATGGCGGCTTTCGCCTGTATTCGGAGGACGACGTGCGGCGCGTGGAGGAGGTCAAGCGGCTGCAGACGCTGCTCGGGTTCACGCTCGCCGACATCAAGGACATGGTCGAGGCCGAGGAGATTAAGTCGCAGATCAAGGCGACCTATCGCCGCGACGCCGAGGTCTCGGAACGCCGCGCGAAGATTGAAAAGGCCAAGGAAGTCACTGTCCGGCAGGTCGCCGTCATCGACCAGAAGCTCGCCGCGCTCCTCGACATGAAATCGCATCTTGAAGAGAAGGTGACGCGGTACGACGGTTGGCTCCAGCACTTGGATGACCTCGCGTCGTTGCCGGCCGGCTAACGGCTCGCGGAACGCCGAGTTAGGTCACCGACGCGTGACCGTTGGACACCCCGGTCTCGTTCGGTTCGCCGTCCTCATCATCGTCGTCCGATTCCTCTGAGTAGACGCCGGCCTGCGTGCCGCGCCATACCGTTACGACGAAGTCGTCACGATACGGATCGGTGCTCAGCACAAGACGCTCATCGATATCACCGATCAGATCCTGTACGTCGTCTTCGTCGAAGTCGACGGGCACGCAGAGCGTCGCATAGACGATGCTCGTGCTCGTGAAATGCAGATCGACGCGCGCGATAACATCGCCGTGTTCCTCTACCGTGTAGGCCTCGGAGTACGGTGTGCGCGACTCGCGTTCGAATTGATACTCGGACAAGGCGACCTCCCTTGCGGATGCGCGTCGGTGATCGTCGCAGCATAGCGAAGATTGTTTTGGCGTGGACGCTTCCCGCACCAACTTGCCCGCGCATACAATGCCGCACGACAAGAGGATGACTATGGTATTAGAACGCCTGCAACTCACGGGCAAGGTCGCGATCGTGACAGGCGCCGGTCGCGGCCTCGGCCGGCAGATGGCGCTCGCGCTCGCTGGCGCGGGCGCCGATGTCGTCTGCGCGGCCCGTACGGCATCGCAGATCGAACACACGGCAGCGGACATCGAGGCACTCGGCCGTCGTGCGGTCGCGCAGCCGGCGGATGTGCGCGATTCGGCGCAGTGCGACGCGCTGATCGCCCGCGCGGTAGCCGAGTTCGGCCGCCTCGACATCATGCTCTCGAACGCCGGCATCGGTGACATGCGTGGCGCGAACGCCGAGCTCTGGGACGTCAACGACGACGATTGGCACGACACGCTCGACGTCAATCTCTCAAGCGCGTTTTACTGCGGCCGCGCCGCGTCGAAGGTGATGGCGGCGCAAGGGCACGGCGGCACGATCATCAACGTCGCCTCTGGCACCGCCATGCGCGCTTACCCGATGAGCTTCGGCTACGGGGCTGCGAAAGCGGGCGTCATCGCGATCACGAAGTCGATGGCGGCGATGCTGATCCGGCATCAGATTCGCGTTAACTGCATCATCCCCGGCTTCGTCACGCAGTCGCCGGCACGAAACGAGCAGGAGCAGATCTTCGCCAAGACGCGCGGCCGTTACCTGCCGGCGCAGCGACTCGGCTATGCCTGGGAGCTCGGCCCGCTGGCGATCTTTCTCGCGTCCGACGCATCGAGCTACGTCACCGGACAGGGCTTCGTGATCGACGGCGGCGGTCTCGCCGGCGGCCTGGCGCCGATGGGCTTCGCGCCCGAAGTGGGCGTTTGATGGAGAACGAATGGGGCGACGTCCGCCTCGGTCTCGACGCGTACGACCTGAGCGGCAAGCAGGCGCTCGTCATCGGAGCGGGCGCTCCGGCCGGGCGCGCCATCGCGCTTGCCTTTGGCGAGGCGGGAGCGGATGTCACCGTGTCGTCGATCTCGAACGATGGCGACGAGATCATGCGCGTCAAGCGCGTACAGCAAGAGCTGACGAAGATGGGCCGCAGGTCGTCGACTGTGGCGACCGATGTCACGCTCGGCCAGGGCGTGCAGGTGATGGTACGGCAGGTCGCAAAGGCGATGGATGGCATTGATATCCTCGTGAATGCGCCCGATCTCTTTCTCGGCAAGAGCGCCGAATCGACGACGGACATGGAGTGGAACAAGGTGATGCAGGTGAATCTCGCCGGCACATTCCATGGCTGCCGCGCCGCCGGCAAGGAGATGCTCAAGCAGGAACGCGGCGGTCGCATCATCAACGTCGCGTCCGTGCTCGGTGAGCGCGCGATCGCGAACGCGGCTGCCTACGCGGCGGCGCAGGCGGGCATCCTCAATCTCCCGCGTGCGCTCGCCACCGAGTGGGGGCCGAGCGGCATCACCGTGAATGCGATCGCCGCCGGCTGGATGGAGTACTCGCCCGCGATCGGCAACCCCGATCCGGCCGCCAATCAGACCGTCCGCTTCGTGCCGATGAAGCGCGCCGGCGCCGCGGACGAGCTCGGCCCGCTCGCCGTCTATCTCGCATCGGAGTCGTGCGGCTACATCAGCGGCCAGGTGCTCTTCGTCGATGGTGGCCTGACGACGCACCTGTAACCGACCCGAGGTACGTATGCCAACCGTAGTGGTTCGCGGCGTCGATCTGTACTACGAAGAACACGGCGACGGACCGGCGCTGATCATGGCGCACGGACTGATGGGTAGCGTCGACCTGATGGAGCGCTTCGCCGAGCGCCCGGCGGAGATCGCAAAGCGCGGGCTGCGCGTCATCGCCTACGACGCGCGCGGACACGGACGCTCCGGCTACACGCCGCGGAGGCGCGACTATCACTGGAGCAGCCTGGCCGAAGACATGCTCGGCCTGATGCAAGCGCTCGGCATCGAGCAAGCAAGCGTGTACGGCGGCTCGATGGGCGCCGGCACGGCGCTCATGCTCGCCCTCGTGCATCCCGAGGCGGTCGAGAAATTGATCCTGATGTCGCCCCCACCCTTCGGCGCCCACCGAAGGACGGCGCACCTCTACTTCGGCTCGGTCGCATTCCTGTATCGCCTGCTCGGATCGAGGATGGCGGCGCGCATCATCATGGCGACGCCGCAGGCGAAGCAAGCACAGCGCACGAATCCCGAGAACGATCTCCGCAGCTTTTTCGCGTCGCAGCGCCGCGCCGTCATCGTGCCGGCGATCCGCGGCTTGCTCTTCGACTCAGCTCCCCTGCCGACCGAGCGCTTCGGCGAGATCGCCCAGCCGACGCTCATCCTCACCCATCCCGATGATCCGATTCACCCCCTCGCGTCCGGAGAACTGCTGCACGAGCGCATGCCCCACGCGCGCCTCGCTGTCGCGCCAACGGCGACGTACTGGGAGGAGCAGCCCGACGCCCTGGCCCATATCATCTCGTCGTTCGTGAAGGACGAGCCGATCGCGATGGGTCTGCCGAAGAAGCAGTTACATTCACACTGAACGGCGAGTTGCTTTGCTATGCAATGTGCATTGTTGAGTGATCTGGTTGGCATTCGTCTGCGCATACCATTGGGAAGCGATGTTGCCGCTCCATCCTTGTCGAGCGCGAAGAGGCACACAGGAGGCAGTTCGGATGATTCTTGTATCAGGCGGCACGGGGTTCGTCGGCTCGGCAATCGTCGACGAGCTGGTTCGACGTGGCGAGAAGGTGGCCGTACTCGGCCGCAGCGCATCGAAAATCACGGAGCAGTTCGGCAGCGGCGTCGCCGCGCGTGAAGGCGACGTGCGGCAGCCGTCAACGCTTGCCGCGGCGATGGACGGCATCGGCATTGTAATCAACGCCGTGCAATTTCCCGGCTCGCCGATCGAGAAGCGAAGCAAGGGCTACACCTTCGAGGAGATTGACCTCAAGGGAACGAGGCACCAGGTCGATGCGGCAAAAGCGGCGGGCGTGACGCGCTTCGTGTATGTCAGCGGTGTCGGCGCGGCGAAGGACGCGGAGAAGCACTGGTTTCGCTACAAGTGGGAGGCCGAGGATTATCTGCGCAACAGCGGCCTCGAATGGTCGATCGTGCGGCCGACGTGGGTCTTCGGCCCGCGCGATGTGTCGCTGAACCGTTTCCTCGGCTTCGGCAAGATGCTGCCCTTCATCCCGATGTTCGGCGACGGCAAGCAGGACATGCAGCCAGTATTTATCGACGACGTCGGGCGCGTCGTCGCCGACGCCGCATTGCGTCCGGAGGCTGCGAACGAGCTGTTCGAGCTTGGCGGTCCGGACGTAATGTCGATGAACGATGTCGTCAAGACGGCGCTCGAAGTACAGGGCAAGAAGCGACCGCTGCTGCACCAACCGGCCTTTGTGGGCAAGGCGATCGGAACGCTGACATCCGTGCTGCCGTCGCCGCCGCTCTCGGCCGATGCGATCGACTTCATCACGGAAGCCGCCGTCGCCGACAATACGGCGATCGACGCTGCGCTTCACCCGCAACGCACCTCACTGCGTGACGGACTGCAGACGTATCTTCAGCACTGATTGAACAACGACGCGATCATAGCGAGATCAACGGAATTGATCGCGCCGTCCTTATTGATGTCGAAGTCAAGTACGTATCTCCCGCTGCTCGAACTACCGAAGGCGCTGGCAACGATCAACAGGTCGCTGACATTCACAACGCCATCGGCGTTCACTGATGCGATCTCTGCGCCATCGCCGCATGCATCGCCGTCGGTGTTGACCGATAGTGGATTGCTTCCGTACCGCAAGTATTCGTATCCGTCGTTGATGTGGTCGCCATCGGTGTCTGCCACCAGGGGATCCGTGCCGATCGCATTCTCGAAGCCATTCGAAAGCAGGTCGTGGTCGCTGTCATTGATCGCGCTCGGAATTGCGGGGACGGACGCGACGTTCATCGGATCGGAACCGAGCGCGCATTCGGCCCCATCGGTGTAGCGATCGCCATCGCTGTCGTACCGCAACGGGTTCGTCGGCGCCGATGCAACTGGGCAGAGACTGTGCGACCCACCACCGGGGCCAAGAGCGCCCTCCAACGCATTCGTCAGCCCGTCGTTGTCGGCGTCGGCGTCGCATGCGTCGCCAAGCGTGTCCGAGTTGACCCATGTCTTGTCATCGAAGCTGTACTTCGGTGACGGTAGATCAACGAAGTTCGCATCAACGTTCTGCTGTCCGGGATTTGGCGTGTTGACACAGTTATCGACCGCGTCGATCACGCCGTCGGCATCCGTGTCGACGGCGCTTAGCCGATACATGGCGCCGGCGCTGTAGTCGAGGACGTAGATTTCGCCCGACGCGTCTTCGCCGAAGCTGCTGATGAAGAACGTCGTGTCGACAAGCAACGTCGACGTCCAGGTGGCGCCGGACTGAGTCGCGCCCCAGATGCTGCCGGAGCAGAAGTCGCCGTAGATGTAATACCCCGCCAACCCGGCCGCGCTGCCGCGATAGCGATATCCGCCCGTGATCGCGCAGGCGCCGTCCGCGTGGTTGTACTCGAGAACCGGCAATTGGTATCCACCGAGGACGTTGCACGACGTCGAGCCGTCGTAGCAATGAGCCCCTTCCATCGCCCGCCAGCCGTAGTTCGCGCCGCCGCCGCGGCCCGCCGCCTGATAGTCCACTTCTTCCCACGCGCCTTGGCCGACGTCGCCGATGAAGAACTCGTGCGTAAGACGGTCGAACGAGAACCGCCACGGATTCCGCAGGCCGTAGGCCCAGATCTCGGGCTGCGCGCCGGCAACGCCGAGAAACGGATTGTCTGCCGGTATGCCGTACGGTTGGCCCGGCACATCGACATCGATGCGCAGGATTTTGCCGAGCAACACGCCGAGGTTCTGAGCGTTGTTCGCAGGGTCGCCGCCCCCACCACCGTCGCCAACGCCGATGTATAGCCTGCCGTCGGGGCCGAAGAGCAGTTGGCCTCCGTTGTGATTTACATTCGTCGGGTGGGGAATGGTAAGCACAATCGATGCCGAGTTCGCGTTCGCGATGTTCGAGTTGGCGCTCGCAGAATAGCGCGCGATCACGATGTCACCGTCGAGGTTGGTGTAATAGACGTAGAAGAATCCACTGCTGGCGAAATTTGGATGGAACGCCAGGCCGAGCAGGCCGCGCTCGTCGCCGGTCGAGATCAAAGCCGAGACGTCGAGAAACGGAGCGGGGAGCAGCTGGCCCGCGCTGTACACTCGGATCAGCCCGCCCTGCTGGACGATGAACAGCCGACTGTCGCCAGCGTTCACGATGGCATTCGGCTGGGTCAATCCGCTCGTGGCGGGTTGGAGCGCAATGCTCGCTGCATCCGCCGAGCGCATGGGTGGCAGGACATGCGGCACCCCGAGTTCGAGCAGCACTGCGATTACCGCGAGGACAGCGATCAGCGCTTTCCCGGCCACACCCACCCCGCGATGATGACATAAGCAGATGTCCGAGTATAAACACCTTCCGACGAGCGAGGGCCCTGCCCGCATGACGAGAGCGTGTCAAATTCGCTGAAGACCCGTACGGTTTGAGTCGAGGGCGCGCCGCGGCAGATCGAATGGCGCGAGCGATTTTGGAGGTCGGCGAACGAATCGACGCGATTACGCTGCTCCCGAGCGCTGCAGGCGCTGCCCAGGTGCGCCGCTGATCGCTCGTTCGTCCCGCCAACCGCCGCCGAGAAATGCGGGCACGAGGAGTTTCGGTTGTCGGCTCACCCGCGGATCTGCTCCTGTGCCGCTCGGCGGATTGGCGAACGCGATCACGGCGAACAGAAACATTTTGTACAGTTGTCTTTACTTGACTACTATCTTTCGTCGTCCTATTGTGCAAGTAACTTAACCAGCTAGCTGGAGATGGTAAAGATGCCGACGCGGGTGTTTGAGGTGCTGGAGCAGCGGGGTCAGAAGCAACGGTGGTTGCTCGCCGAACTCGAGCGCCGCGGCTATCGCGTTAGCGAGGGCTATTTGTCGCAGATTAAGTCCGGCACGAAGCAGCCGGGACGGCAGTTCATCGACACCGTGTGCGCAGCACTCGGCATGTCGGAGCGACAGTTGTTCTACTCCGAAGGAGGAACGCGAACCATGGCCGGTAAAGCATCATCCGTGAAGGAAAAGGCGGGAGCATCCACGCGAGTCGCGACCAAGAGCCGGCGTGCAGATGGCAAGATCAATGTGGCGATCATCGGCGTCGGCAACTGCGCGTCGTCCCTCGTCCAGGGGCGCTACTTCTACAATGATGCCGAGCCCGGCCAGTTGATCCCGGGCCTCATGCACGTCGATCTCGGCGGCTACCACATCCGCGACATCAACTTCGTTGCCGCGATAGACATCGATGAGAACAAGGTTGGGCACGACCTCTCGGAGGCCGTATTCACGACGCCAAATAACACCTACAAGTTCAGTGACGTGCCGAACCAGGGTGTGCGTGTGTCGCGAGGGATGACGCACGACGGCCTCGGCAAGTACCTGTCGAAGGTGATCACGAAGTCCAAGGGTCCCACTGACGACATCGTGCGGCTGCTGCGCGAAACGGAGACCGACGTCGTCGTCAGCTACCTACCCGTGGGCTCGGAAGAAGCGACAAAGTGGTACGTCGAGCAGGTGCTTGCGGCGGGCTGCGGCTTCATCAATTGCATTCCGGTCTTCATCGCTCGCGATCACTACGGTTACTGGCCGAAGCGCTTCGAGGAAGCCGGCCTGCCGATCATCGGCGACGACATCAAGTCGCAGGTCGGCGCGACGATCGTCCATCGCATGTTGACGCGGCTGTTCCGCGAACGCGGCGTGCGCCTCGATCGCACGTACCAGCTGAACTTCGGGGGCAATACCGACTTTCTTAACATGCTTGAACGCGAACGCCTGGAATCCAAGAAGATCTCCAAGACAAACGCTGTCACGTCGCAGCTTGACTACGAACTGCCCGCCGGCGACGTGCACGTCGGCCCATCGGACCATGTGCCGTGGCTTCTCGACCGCAAATGGTGCTACATTCGGATGGAGGGGACGACCTTCGGCAACGTGCCGCTGAATGCGGAACTGAAGCTGGAGGTCTGGGATAGCCCCAACTCCGCCGGCGTCGTCATCGATGCGATCCGCTGCTGCAAGATCGCCCTCGACCGGGGCCTCGCCGGGCCGCTGCTCGCACCATCGGCGTACTTCATGAAGTCGCCGCCGACGCAGTTCACCGACGACGTCGCACACGACATGGTGGAGGAGTTCATAGCGGGATGAGGCCGGGTTGCTCGACAGGCTTGTCTACTGGGGATTCCGGCTGTCGATCCTCCTCACGCGGCCGCTACCGCTTCGCGTCGGCTACTGGTTCGGCGAGCGCGTCGCTCTCATCTGCTACTGGGTGATCTTCCCACGCCAGCGCAAGGCGCTCAACGCCAATCTCGCACGCGTCCTTCAGAGCGACGACCGCACCTACATCGACTCCATCGCGCGCCGCTCGTTTCGGAACTTCGGCAAGTACGTCATTGACTTCGTGCACTTTCCCTCGATCACGCGGGGCGAGGTGCTGCGACGCCTCCGCTTCGACGACTGGGAGGCGCTCGACGAGGCGGCGAACTCGGGCCGCGGCGTGATCATCGCAACGATTCACTTCGGCAACTGGGACCTCGGCGCTGCTGCGCTCGCGGCGAACGGCTACGCGATCAACGCCATTGCGGAGACGTTCCCGTACGAGCCGATGAACGATCTTGTGCAGGGTTCGCGGTCGAAGCTCGGGATGACCGTGCTCAGCCGCGAACACCTCGGGCCCACCCTGTTTCGACTTCTGCGACGCGGCGAGATGCTGGCGACACTCGTCGACGTCGCCTCCGATGAGTTCGCGGTCACGGTCGACTTCTTCGGAGCACCAGCGCATGTATCCTCGGCCGCCGCTCGCATCGCGCTGCGCACGAACGCGTGGGTCGTGCCGGCCGTCGTCATCCGCGGCCCCGAAAACGATCTCGACATCCGGCCGTTGATCGACACGAGCCTGCGGGACTTCACGCCGACGGGCGACGAAACCGCCGACGTACACGCGCTGACCACCAGTATCATGCGGTCGATGGAACGAACGATCCGCATGTATCCCGACCAGTGGTTCATCTTCCGGCCGATCTGGGCCGCCGCGCAGCCACGCGTTGCCGCCACTGTTGCTCCTCGACCGGAAGAGGCCTGACGGGTGCGCTTTCTGCCACGGCCGAGCAAGTGGCGATATTACATGATGGTCGGCGTCATCGCGACGATCGGCCGGATGCCGCTGAACTGGCGGTACGGCATCTCGCGCTTCCTCAGCGACCGCGTGTACGACTGGGGACCGCACATCGGCAAGAACATCCGGAGCAACATTCGCCACGTGCTCGGCCCGGACGCACCGGAAGAAGAGGTGCGGCGGATCAGCCGGCAGTGTGCGCGCAACACCGGGCGCTACTACGCCGACGTCGTCGGTATGCATCGAATGAACATCGAGCAGTTCTTCCGCGACGACCTGCATCTCGAGGGCCTGCATTACGTCCGCGAGGCGCAGGCCGAGGGCCGCGGCGTCGTGCTCGCGTCCGCCCATTACGCAAACCCGGAGTTCGCGACGCAGGGCTTGGCCGCGGCCGGCATCAAGGCCTTTGCGCTCGTCGAGCCGCTCGACCCGCCGGAACTAGGGCGGCTGATGCGGAGCCTCCGAACCGCGCACGGGCATCGCTACGAGCCCGTTGGGTTCGCCGCCATCAAGAACGCCCTCTCGTGGCTACGGGACGGCGGCGTCGTGGCGATCCTCATTGATCGCGACATCCAGAAACGCGGCATCGAACTGCCATTCTGCGGCTACCCGGCGCGTTTCCCGACCGGCGCAGTCGACCTCGCGATGCGCACGAACGCAGTGCTGCTGCCCGGTTGGGTGCGACGCACGGGCGGCTTCAAGGTGCATGCCGTGCTCGGGCCACCGATCGAAATCGTCCGGACGGGAGACAACGAGCACGATCTGCGCGTCAACACCGCGACGCTCCTTGCGCTCTTCGAGAAGCACCTCAGAGAAGATCCAGGTCAATGGAGTGTGCTCGACCGCATCTGGCCCGACGACCTGCCGCCCAGCCAACCACAGAAGTAGTACCACCGCGACGAACAGCTACAATAGCGGCACGAGCGAACCATCGCTCCGCATGCGTCTCGCAGAAGCGATTCGCGACGGATAGGACGCTTGGGTACCGCTGACCTCCACATTCACACCCGGCACGGCGACGGCATGGCGACCGTGTCCGAGTTGCTTGACCATGTCGTGCGCGCCGGGACGCTCGATGTCATCGCGGTGACGGAGCACGACACATTGACAGCGGCGGACGAGGCGCGCAATCTGCACGCGCGCGGACAATACGCCTTCGACGTCGTCGGTGGAATGGAAGTGACCACGCTCGACGGCCACCTGCTCGCCCTCTACATCGACGAACCTGTCCCGAGCTTCCAGCGCGTCGAGGCGACGCTGGCGGTGATCCATGCCCAGGGCGGGCTGGCCATCGTACCGCACCCGCTCTCGTGGCTGACGCGCAGCATCACGGTAAAGACCTTCGATCGCGTGGCGGCGATCGCGAATGACGGCGTCTACTTCGATGCGATCGAGGAGTACAACGTGAGTCCGGCGGGCCGCGTTACGTCAGCGAAGGCGCGGCGGCTCAATCGTGAGCGCTTCGGACTCGCGGCGGTGGGCTGCAGCGACGCCCACTTTCTCCAATCGATCGGCAGTGCCCGGACACGCTTCAGCGGCACCTCCGCCGCGGCTCTGCGGCGAGCCATCGAGACGAAGACGACCGCCGGCGAGCCGGGCCGCGCACCCCGGTTGTCCGAGCTAGGCTATCGGAACATCGCACTGCAGCAATGGCGCGGCATGATGGCGACACCGCGCGCTATGGGCTGGGCACCGACGATCCGCAGCTTCGTATCGAGCCGGCGAAAATCTGCCGAAACGCGCCTAACATCCGACTCGGCATCGCCTCCCGAGAGTGGCGCGCGATGAAGATCGCGCTTGTTTCGCCCTACGACTGGTCGGTGAGCGGCGGCGTCAACAACCACATCGCCCATCTCGCGGAGCAGTTCGTCCAACTCGGCCACGAGCCGCACATCGTAGCTCCCGGCACGAAGCCGGCGAGCAACGGCATCTGTCCGATCACGATCATCGGCAGGCCGATCCCCCTGCGGGTGAGCGGCTCGATCGCCCGCATCACGCTCTCGCTCCGCACCGGCGGCCAGGTGAAGCGTGTGCTTGAGGAGAACGACTTCGACATCGTCCACGTGCACGAGCCCTTCATGCCACAGCTGCCGATCCAGTTCCTCCGCTACTCGACGGCCGTCAACGTCGGCACCTGGCACGCGGCGCGCGACTCGAATTTCATCTACGTCTACGGGCGACGGCTGATCAAGCGCTGGCAGAGCAAACTCGACGGCAAGATCGCCGTCTCCACCGCCGCCGTCAAGCACATCGAGAAGTACTTTCCCGGGTACTACAACATCATCCCGAACGGCGTCGATATCGAGCACTTCGAGCAGGATGTGCGGCCGCTGGAGGAGTTCGGCGACGGCAAGCGCAACGTGCTGTTCGTCGGCCGGCCCGAGAAGCGCAAGGGGCTCAAGTACCTGATACGCGCCTTCGCGGCCGTGCAGCGCGCGATCCCGGAGAGTCGCCTGATCGTCGTCGGCGCCGGCGAGTTCGACCGCTACGAGCGCTCCGTCGAGAAGGCGCACCTGCGTGATGTCGTCTTCCGCAGCCACGTGCCGTTCGACGAGCTGCCGCGCTACCACCACAGCGCCCACGTTTTTTGCGCTCCGAACACCGGCTTCGAGAGCCAGGGAATCGTCCTGCTCGAGGCGATGGCCGCCAGCATGCCGATCGTCGCGTCGAACATCGACGGCTTCGCCGGCGTCCTGACGCACGGCGTCGAAGGCCTGCTCACCCGCCCCGAAGATCCACAATCCCTCGCCGATTCCCTAATCGAACTGCTCCGCGACCCGGAGCGCTGCGCACGGATGGCGGCGCGCGGCCGCGAGCGCTCGCGGTACTACAGCTGGGACCGCGTCAGTCAGCAGGTACTCTCCTATTATGAGCGCCTAATCTACGAGCGCCGCCTGATCGACCGGGAAGCGGAGAGCGCTGTAGTCGGCGGATAGTTGGTCGGGGCGGTGAGAAGCGAGAGTCCGGAGATAGGCTGCGTTTGGCGGGGACGACCCACAGATGGACCAGAAGCACAGAGGTGCGTCCCGAATAGCGGCACGCTGGATCGCTGCTTGTGCCGCTGCCGCGCACAAACCTTCCTCAGGAATGTGTATGGCCTCACTGCTTGTCACCCAGAGCGCCAGCGAAGGGTCTTGTTCGGCTGACCACGGTTCCCCACCGCAACGTCATACATGTGTCGCTTGCCGCACGACCAAGATTCTTCGCTCGCGCTCAGAATGACAAGCTGCGTCGGCCTATCGATGATGTGTAACGTTGCGGGCAGGAAGCATCGCACGAGCAACTCCGACATGCGGTGACGCAAACGGAAGGGGCTCGCCTTATTGACGAGCCCCTTAGTCGTGCACTCGTTACCCCTGCTGCGTTAGCCGCCGCACGGGGTGCTGGTCGCTGCCGGGGTGTTCGTCGCGGCGGCCGGAATGGTCGTGCTTGTAGCCGTGTCAGTAGGCGTCGAGGACGAAGTCGCGGCCGCCGAAGTCTCCGTCGCGTTGGCTGTGGCCGTCGTTGTTGCCGTGCCACAGGTCTTGACGGTGTTGTCGAGGTCGCTCTGCGGCTCGATCACCTTGTCGTTGTTGTCGTCGATGCCATCGACGTAGACGTCGACCGTCTTCGGCGTCGTGCCGCTCGACGGCACGGTCATGGTGACGGAGAAGGTCCGCGTCACGCCCGTGTCGATGTCATCGAGGCTGTCGTCCTTGCCGACGACGAGAACGTTGCCGTCGGTGTCACGTGCAACCATACACACTGCGGGCGATGTGATCAGGTCGTCGCCGTTGTTCTTGACCGTGCCTGCGACTTTGAGCGACGTGCCCGTCCGGGCGATGTTCGTCGTGGTCACAGAGAGGTCGGCCGACGTCGTCGTACCGATCTTGAAGCTTGGATCCTCCGAGAAGTTGGCGAGACGCGAGAGCGAGTGCGTTGTGTCGCCCGCGCTGGCGCTTGCTGCCGTCGAGAAGAAATCAGACGAGCCATCCTGCAGCGAGCGCAAGCAGCCGTTGATTGTCTTCGTCTCAACGACATCGTTGTTGTCGTTCAGGAACGCCACCTTGAACTTGTGCTCGAGAATGTTGACGCCGGAGTTGTTGTCGACCTGCCCAGCGGCCGTGTCGTGCGACCCGATCGTGTTGAATCCAACGTGACTTACGTTACATGTGCCGGCAAAGGCCGCCAGCCCGACCACGGCAAACAAGCCGCCTACGAGAAACTTCTTCAAACCTAATCCTCCTGAATCGGACGCGTTGGGCGCCCTCTATCCGTTCCCTACTTCGATTCTTCGGTTGTAGAACGGCGAGCGGGGAGTGAAGGTTAACCCTGAGATGTTAAGAAACCGTGCAAAACGCGCCACCGCAATTGTGCAGCGTCGAAGCTGTGTCGCTATCCCGATTTGGCGTCATTCGCCGATCGGACGCTTGCCGCGAAGCGGTTCACGTCGATGATTGCGCGCTCGTGCAATCCCTCTCCGATCTTCACACCGTCCTCGCTTGTTACTTCTACATCGAA
The DNA here is from genome assembly GCA_038240335.1 of Dehalococcoidia bacterium. Taxonomy (GTDB): domain Bacteria; phylum Chloroflexota; class Dehalococcoidia; order DSTF01; family JACRBR01; genus JBBSDV01. The sequence goes on along the minus strand of JBBSDV010000078.1, from coordinate 201 downwards.
GGTACAACGGCGGCCGTTGAGCTCGCGTAGCGACACCTTGGCCGTGACCTGCTTGCCAATCGGCGTCGGCGCGAGATGCTTCACATCCACCCGAAAGCCGACCGATTGCTCGCCCGGCTCGACGTATCGAGTGATCAGCTGCACGCACGTGCCTTCGATCAGAGCGATCATTGAGGGCGTGGAGTACATCGACGGAACGTC
>JBBSDV010000077.1:0-14379 GCA_038240335.1 Dehalococcoidia bacterium | reverse complement strand
TCGTCAATGATCGTCGCGTTCATCAACAGGCTCTTGAGCTGCGCGATCCGCCCTTCGACCATCGCCTGCTCGTTCTTCGCGTCCTCGTACTCGGCGTTGTTCTGGGTGCTCGAAAGCTCCTTCGCCTGCTGAATCTTCTCCGCGACCTCACGCCGCCGCGTCGATTCGAGGCGCAGCAACTCCTCCTCGATCTTTGCGAGGCCCTCTTTCGTCACCGGTTGCGCCTTCTCGACCATGTGCCCCCCTTATCACCGCTTCCCGCGGCACTGGGCGAAATCCAGGGAAGTATTGTGAAAAAAAGACCGAGGCCAACAATGCTCGGCCGCGATCGCCGCGAGTATACCCGCTGATCCTCAGCCTGTAAAGCTCCCGATCGGTGCGAAACCGTTACTCAATTCGCCTCCAGGCAACCGCCGCCGCTGCTTCCCAGTATCGGCGTCCGCGCGACGCTGCTGCAGCGCTTCTCTGTATACGATCGTGCCCTCACGGTTGATCTCGGCGCGAGACACGTACACACTTGGCGCAGGCGCCGCTCCGGCCGCCGGTGCACCGAGGCATGTTTCTGGAGGTAATGGCCGCTCCGCCCATCTGCGCGGCCTCTCATGGCGAGCGAACAGCGCGGTCCCTTCGACCGCCTTCTCAAGACGACCGCCGCGCCCGACGAGACGCCGAAGGGCGAGCCCGACCGCGCCGCGATCTACGTCGCCGGCACGATCATCGGCCTCGCGATCCTGCTCCTCATCCTGCTGTTGCCGCCGATCTCGGTGCTCAGCCGCGGCGGCGGCAGCGGGCACGCCACCCTGTCGAGCGGACCAGGGCTCTCGGATGCCGTGAAGGCGAAGCTGCGCAGCGGCACGCCCAAGCTCCCCGCCGGATTGACCGCGGTGTCGTTTCTCTACGACCTTTCGGCGCCCGAAGATCAGCGCGGCGGCCAGATGATCACGGTCGGCCTCAAAGAGGCGCAGACCGAGGCGCGCTCGCTCGGCCTCTATTCCTACGCCGACGGCAAGTGGCAGCGCCTCTCGGATGTGACACTCGTCGCCAGTGGCACGGGCGCGCGCGGCGAGGTATCGGCGCTGCCGGGCAACGTCGCGATCCTGCGACGGACGAAGGCGGCCTTGTTGCAGGTCGCCGGGTCGCTCCCGGCTGGCACAAAGATCGATCCGCGTGCCGAACCCGTGATCACCACGCTGCACCCGATCGTCTTCCTGCCGGCGGCTGATGGCGGACTCTTCGGCCAGCCACCCGCCGTGCCGCCCGCCGGCTACAAAGTCGTCCCCGCGCTGACCACCCTTTCGTCCGATGTCGTCGACAACATCTTGCGCTCGACCGACCTCCAGGCGAAGCACGCCCAGGCGATCGCCGATGCCGTCAAGCAGGGCAACTTCGCCGGCATCGATGTCGATTATCACGCCGTCAGCCCGACACTTCGGCCCCAGTACACCGCCTTCATCAATCTACTCGCGAAGGCAATTCACGCCGATGGCCGCACTCTGACTCTGACCCTGCCGATGCCGGCGCCCGACAGCAGCGGCACGCTGCAGCCCGGCGCCTACGACTGGGAGCAACTCGGCAAGCAGGCGGATACGATCGAACTCGTCGGCGAGCTCGATCAGGAGCTCTACTTCCAGAACACGGAGGCCGCGCTCAACTACATCACCGACAAGGTCGATCGCACGAAGGTGCTGCTCAGCATCAGCTCGCTCAGCATCGAGCGCGCCGGCGACGGCGTCCACACGATGCCGCTCGATGATGCGCTCGGCCGCGCGAGCGCGATCACCGCGAAGTCCGCCGGCGACATCGCGCCCGCCGCGAAGGTGGCGCTCGTCGCGCAAAACCTCGCATCGAGCGAAGGCGCGAGCGGCATGCTCTGGGACGACACCGCGCGCTCGGTGACATTTAGCTACACCGGCCGGGGCGGCAAGCACACGGTCTGGATCTCGAACTCCTTCAGCGCCGCATTCCGGCTCGAGCTTGCGCAGCGCCACGGTCTCGGCGGCGTCACTATCAACGACGTCTCGACCGAGGGCGGCGGCGCAGACGTCTGGACGCCGATCCAGCAGGCGGCCGACACCGGCAACCTCACGCTCTCGAAGCCCAATGGCGAGCTGCTGACGCCCGCCTGGTCGGCGGCTGACGGCGCTGTCGCGCCGCAAACCGGCGAAGCCACCACCTGGACCGCGCCCGCGAAGCCCGGCAGCTATACCGTCAGCCTCATCGTCAGCGACGGCGTCGTCCGCGATGCCCAGTCGCTGACGCTCGACGTAGTGACCTCGGCCCCGTCCACCCCATAAGCACGCGCGCGCCGCGCAGCCAGGTGTGGCGCAGGCGTCCCCGCCTGAGCACTGCCTCTCACGATCGACAGCGGCGTCTCGGAAGCCGCGATACGGAGGCCCGCAACCCACCCGGCCTCCAAGAGCTTCCACCGACAATCCGATTCGGTACAGTGATCTCCATTGGGCAGCCTGCACGACAATCACCGTCTTCTGCGGCGTTGCTGGTTACCCGGATCACGGCAACTCGAGGCATCTATGACGACGCGCATTCATCCGACAGCCGAAGTATCTCCCCAGGCGCACATCGGCGATGGAACGCAGATCTGGAATGAGGCGCAGGTGCGCGACGGCGCCCGCATCGGCCGCGACTGCATCCTCGGCAAGGGCGTCTATGTCGAGACGGACGTCGTCGTCGGCGATCGCTGCAAGCTGCAGAATCGCGCCTCGCTCTTCAAGGGCGTCACCCTGGAGGACGGCGTCTTCGTCGGCCCGCACGCGCTCTTCGCGAACGATCGCTTTCCGCGCGCCGTCAATCCCGATGGCACCCTGAAGTCCGACGCCGACTGGACGGTCACGCCGTCGCTCGTCCGCCACGGTGCGTCGATCGGCGCCGGCGCAGTGATCCTACCCGGCGTTACGATCGGTCAATGGGCGCTCGTCGCCGCCGGCGCCGTCGTCACCGCCAGCGTACCCGCCCACGCGATCGTCCGCGGCAATCCGGCGCGGATCGCCGGCTGGGTGTGCGTCTGCGGCCGCCCGCTCGACGAGGCCGAGACGCACATGTATCACTGCGCCGCGTGCGATCGCCCCTTCCACCTCGCCGAGCTCGCCGAGTGACATTCGATCTGCGCCGGCCATCATCACCATGCCCAATGCCCCGCGCCGGCCCGGCGCCGGCGCTCGACCGATGACCGAACCACCCGCAACGGGCAACGCAGCACCGATGATCAAGCTGGCCGTCCCGATCATCGACGACGCCGCGCGCGCCGCCGTGCTCGCCGTGCTCGATTCCGGGCAACTCGCGCAGGGACCGCGCGTTGCGGCCTTCGAATCCGCCTTCGCTGCCTACACCGGCACGACGCACGCGATCGCCGTCAGCAGCGGTACCGCCGCTCTCCACCTCGCCCTCCTCGCCCACAACGTCGGCTCCGCATCGAGCCTCGGCGCGCCTGCAGCCGCCGGCGACGCTTCCGGAGCGCGCGACGCCGGCCGAGCGCTCGGCAACCAGCGAGCACGAGACGAGGTCATCGTGCCGTCGTTCAGCTTCGCCGCGACCGCCAACGTCGTGCTGCTCGCCGGCGCGCGGCCCGTGTTTGTTGATGTCCGCGAAGATGACTACAACATCGATCTCGCGCAGGTCGAAGCAGCGATCACGCCTCGCACGCGCGCAGTGATCGCGGTGCACCTCTACGGCCAGATGTGCGACATCGAGCCGCTGCGCGCGCTGTGTACCGAGCGTGGGATCGCGCTGATCGAGGACGCCGCGCAGGCGATCGGCGCGGCCATCAGCGGCCGCCGCGCCGGGTCGTTCGGCACGGGCTGCTTCTCGTTGTACGCGACGAAGAATCTGCAGACCGGCGAGGGCGGCGTGCTGACGACCGACGACGATGCGCATGGCGCGCGCCTCCGCGTGCTGCGATCGCAAGGCGAAACATCCCGCTACGTGACGGAGGAACTCGGCTACAACTACCGGCTGACCGAGATCGCCGCCGCCCTCGGCCTCGCCCAAATGCCGTCGATCGATGCCCGCAACGACGCGCGCCGCGCGAATGCCGCGCGCCTCGACGAGTTGCTCCGCGGTGCGCCCGGCATCGTCACGCCACGCGAGCTAGCGGGCCGGCGCCACGTCTACCATCAGTACACCATCCGCGCCGCGGATGCGACGGCGCGTGCAGCGCTCCAGGGGCGCCTCCGCGATCGCGGCATCGAGACAGCCACGTTCTACCCGACGCCGATCCACCGCCAGCCGCTCTATCGCCGCCTCGGTTACGGCGACCTCGATCTGCCCGTCTCCCAGCGTCTCGCGGAGCAAGTGCTCTCGCTCCCCGTGCACCCCTCGCTCACCCCCGAAGATCTCGAAGCCATCGGCCGCGCCGTCCGGACATGATGTTAGTTCACAGTGCGCGAGTTCACAGCGGGAGTGCAGAGGGCGCAGCGCCTCTGCCGGGGGGATCGGGGGTGTCCCCCGACGCCTATTCTTCTCCTTCTTTCTTTTTTCTTCGTCTTCCTCACTGTGCCGAACGACAAACCACCTAGCGGCGCCAGACCACAGGCCGCCGGCCCACCGGCAGATCGGCGAGCGACGACAGCTCGATGCGCCACGGCGTCAGCTTCAGCATGCCCAGCGCCGGATCATCAGGCCCGCCGGGCCAGAAGGCCGCGAGGTCATATCCGAGCGGCGGCGGCGTGGTCTTGTAGACGCCCCAGAGACGACGCTTCTCCGCCGGGCCGTCTTCCCACGTCGCCAGACAGTCCGCATACACCTGCTCGTGCTTCGGATCCCAGTAGCTCAGCGAGACGTACGGATGCGCCGCGAGATGCTTCGCCTTGTGCGATTGTCTCCCCGTCGCGATCCAGCCCGTCGCGCCCTCCCACAGCGGATGCAGGATGCGCGAACGCGGCCGCCCCTGCGCATCGATCGTCGCGACGGTGCACCAGACGATGCGCCGCACCCGTGCCATGAACTCCGGCTCGATCTCCCCGAACGTCGTGCTTTCCATGCGTCGCTCCTCATGTCGTATAATCGTTGCCGGCGCAACTTATCGTCGCCGCGTACTGCCACCGCTACCGGTCGACGACCTCGCGCGATGGGTCGCGGGCGGCGTCGTTCGCAGGCAGCACATCCTCGACCCACGCGCCCGCTTTCCAGGACGGCACGGGCGTCTTACACTCGCTCTTCGGCACGAACGTCGATCGCTCGACGAGCGCCATCTTGTGGATGTAGCGCGGGCAGTTCGGAAAGACCTCTCGCACCTGCACACGCACGATGAACTGCGCCTCGGGGTACTCCGCCATCAGCGGGTCATGCGCATCAATCGTCGCCTCGCCGTTGACGCGCATGCGCCACTGCTCGGCGAAATCGATGAACAGCAGCCCGACCTGCCTGGTCTGCAGCACATTGCCCATCGACAAATACATCCCGTTGCCATCAAAGTTTGGGAAGGCGATGGTCTTCGCGTCGATGACGCGCGCAAACCCGGGCTCGCCGCCCTTGTACGAGCAGTTCGCGTGCCCCTGCTCGTCGACCGTGGCGATGAAGAACATGTCCATGTGCTCGATAAACGCCGCACCGTTCTCGTCGATCTCGCCTTTGACGATGTTCTCCGCGAGCCGATCGGCCAGCCGCCGCGTGTCGAACTCGTCCTGCAGTTGCCTGTTGCCGTCGCCGTAGATCTCCGACATCCCGCACCTCCTGTTGGCCGCGCCTAACACGCTCGTCAAGTCGGCCGCGAGCGTGCGCCGGCCGTCGTCCGGACAGTATCGCGCCTGCATCGGCCGAAATGCGAATCAGCGCCGCTACGCCGAGGCGAGACGCCGGAACGACCACAGTCGCCAACCGACGGTGGCATAGCTCAGCGCGCCGACGATCGCCAGCGCCCACCAGCATTCGCCGAACGCCGCCCCGATCGCCAGCGCCAGCAAGCGCACGTCGCGGGACGCAACGCCGAGCAGGTCCGACGCGACGTCCCGCCCACCTTCCGTCTCCAGCCGCGCCCGCGAGTACGAAACGAGGATGAAACCCACCGTCGCGGCGAATCCCAGCACCAACGCGCCGGGCAGAGGTTCGTGTTGATACGCATAGACGGCCATCCCGGCGGCGATCGCCGCATCGGCATACCGATCGAGGACGGCGTCGAATACGCCGCCGAACGTGCTCGCCATCTTCTTCGCGCGCGCCAGATCACCGTCGACGCCGTCAACGATCGACGACGCCTGGATCAGCACGGCGGCCTCGATGTGCGCGCCCGCCATCAGCAGCGCCGCTGCGCCCGCCGCGATGATCAGCGCCGCCACCGACACCTGGTTCGGGGTGACCAACGTCCCCGACAACGCGCGGGCGATGGGAACAGAGGCGCGGCGGTTCAGGTAGCGAGAGACCGGCCCGTCAAGCGAGCCCGGCAACGACATCCTCGTGCGGCGCGACTGGAGGCGTCGAGGCGACGCGTGCGCGCGCCGTTCGCCGCGCGAGCAGCGCCTCCGCGTCGCGCAGATCGATCGCGGTGTCGACGTCGATCCAGCGTCGCCCGGTGACGTCGATCGCCGCCAGTTCGCCGTCTCGCGCCAGCTTGGCGAACACGGCGCCGCACTCGCCGTCGCGCATCTGTGGCGTCATCACGTCGAACACGCGCGGCGTACACCAGAACACGCCCGTATCGATCGCATTCCACCTCTCGATGCCCTTACCCAGATCGACCACACGTCCGGCTCGCACCAGCGCAAGTGTCGCCTCGTCCGCGCGCGGATCGTCGTCTGATGCACGCTCGACCGCGAGCCCGCAATGCTCGTGCGGCGCGTCGACGACGGCCCGTACGAGCGCCGGCTCGACAAGGTGATCCGCCATCGCGAGCACGAAGCCGGGCACGCCGGCGACGGCATCGCGCGCCGCCCACAGCGAGCGCGCGTTGTGCAACTCGTAGGCCTCATTCTCAGCGAACGTGATCGTCATCCCGCACGGATGCAGATCGGCGACCGCGCTGCGGATCTGATCGCCGAGATACCCAACCACGATCACGGCGTCCGTCACGCCCGCGGCGAAGAGTGCGTCGAGCACGTGGTTGATCATGCGCCGGCCGCGCACCTTCAGCAGCGGCTTCGGCTGCGTCGACGTGAAGGGATGAAGACGGCCGCCGTCACCGGCGGCCAGCACAACTGCGTGCATACTGATCACTGTCTTTCTGTGCAGCGGCAAACGGCGATCGATGTGCCCGACGCCAAGTCGAACCCTGCGATCGAAGGTACGGGTCGCACGCCAGATTGTCAATCAGCGGCGTAAAGGGATAGTCAGCGCTGGTGACGGGAGACGGCGTGCTTCTGAAATGTCGCTCGCTATGCTGCGACGCGATGCATCACCCCTCAGCCCGCATCGCTGCTCGAGCGAGCGGGAGGGGAGAGAGCGCGCGGCGCGCCCTGCCGCGGGTTCGATACGAAGCAGGCGCGAAGCTGCTAGAGGGCGTGGGGTGGTTGGGCGCTGAGGATGGGCGGGGTGGTCGGCTGTGTACTGCCGCCGGCGGGCTCGATGGTGATGGCGAGGATCGCTGGGCGGGAGCTATCGAAGGCGACGACGGCGGTGCCACGTCCGCTCGCGTCCGCGCGCATGAGCCCGAGGCTCACGGGCGACTGCTGGTCGATCTCCCACATCTGGTAGGTGTGTCCTGCGTCCAACGCAGGCAGTTCGTCGCCTAGCACGACGGCTCGCCGCTCGTCGGGGAGGAAGACGACGGTGCCGCCGCCGTCGCTTGTCGCGTCGGGGGCGCGCAGGGGCACGGAGCGTTCCAGGCGCTGGGCAAGTTGCGTCGCGCTGTCGCGATTGTCGAGGCGACGCTGGAGCACGATGTTCCATACAAGCAGTCCGGCGATCGCAGCAACGAACACGGCGGCAATCGAGCCCCACGCATATGTCGGGATGCGACGCGAGGTCGTGGCAGTCGGCACCATCCGTGCGTTCGCCGCGCGCGCGTCTGACGCTCCGGTCGTTGCGAGCCGCGTTCCGCGCATCGGCGTGACGACGCCGTCTCGTGATGCGGCTGGCTCCGCGGCGACGGCGGCAAGAACGCGCGAGCGGAGCGCGGCCGGTGGCGGTGTTTCGCCGACGAGCGCGTGCAGGCGGACAGCGACCGCGCGCAGCTCCGCGATCGCCCCGGCGTGCGTGGCACACGATGCCATATGCGCGCGCATCGCTTCCGCCTCGTCGGGAGGCAGCGCGTCGAGCGCGTAGGCGCCGATCATCTCGTCGGCCTCGTTGCAGTTCACTCCATCACCTTTGGGTGCAGATAGTCGCGCATCTTTTCCAGACCGATGCGAAGGCGGCTCTTCACGGTGCCGAGCGGCACGCCCATGCGCTCGGCGATCTCGACGTGCGTGATGCCCTCGAAGTACGCCATCTCAACCGTTCGCCGCTGATCGTCGGGGATGCGCTGCACTGCCTCGCGCACCGCCGCCGCTTCCATCGACCACTCCGCGATCTCCTCCGGGCGTCCCCGCGTGGCGATGAACTCGTCCGGGCCATCCGGCAATCCCCGCTCCGCGCGGCCGGCACGCCGCCGCACGCAGTCAACGGCCTTGTGATGCACGATCGTGAGGAGCCACGAGCGGACATACCCGCGATCCGGATCAAAGCGCGCAGCCTGCCGCCAGACCGACAAGAACGCCTCCTGAACGACGTCCTCGGCCAGCGTTCCGTCGTTGGTGATGCGGAATGCCAGCCCGTAAGCAATGCCGCCGTAGCGGTCGTACAGCACAGCAACCGCCTCCTGGTCACCGCGCTGGATCGCGCGGAGCACCTCGGCGTCTGCTGCTTCTCCGCCCCTCATTCGTCCGCGATCGGCGTCCAGATCAGTCCCCCGAAGCCCAATTCTCGCTCGACACCGCGATAGCGATGTCCGTCGCCTCAGTGTACGCCGCGCGTCGCCGTTGAGTGCGCGCGGCCGTTTGCGCGCTACGTGCGTCGGCACGTTCGTCGCGCTACCGACGACGGTCGCTGATTCTCTCGCCTGAACTCGCCCCGAACCGCGAGTGGGTTGCCCGCTGCGGGCGGCCGGAAACGGCGCTGCGGCGAACCTAAAATACGGGCGCGTCGGGCGTTAACAGCACCGGTTCCCGTACGTGCTATTGCTCGCAAACTTCCGCGCGCGGCGACCCCGTGCGTGCGGGTTTGCGCTATGCGATCGCGTCCTCCTCGACGGGCATCATCTCACTCGCTCCGGATCGCCGCTGCGGTCGGGCCCGGGATGTGGTGCGAGGAGGATGGCCGTGCAGAGACGTGTGCTCACCGGCAGTTGGATCTTGATCACGTGCATCGTCGCGCTGGCGGCGGTGGTTCTGATGTTTCTCAGCCGCAGCTCGGCGGCGGAGCAGCGGCGTACCGTTGCACCGACGCCGCAGCGATCGGAAACGCTCGGCGCGCGGGCGCGCAAGACGCCGGTTGCGCCGCCCACGGTCGGACCGGCAGCCGCCTCGACGCCGACGCTGCTCGAAGATCTGGTCGCCGCCGACGCCCTCGTGCGGGCAGGCGTCATCCCACCGCCAGCGCCGCCAACCCCGACGCTGCAGGACATCCTGCTCGCCGCCGACGCGCTGACCAAGGCAGGCGTGATCGCGTCGCTACCGACCCTCGAACAATCGCTGCTCGCGGCGGACGCGTTGAATCGCGCCGGCGCGTTGCCGGCGGCGGCGAATGGCGGCGAACCGCCGCTGATCGACATCTTGCACGCGGCGTCGGCGCTCGCTGAGGCGGGACAACTGCCGGGCGAGCCGCCGGCATCGGCGCCTGAACAGGTGATCGCGCCGCCGCCAGCGCCCGTCGCGCCACCACAGGCTCCCGTCGCGGCGCCGCCGACTGTCGCACCACCGCCACCGCCGACGCCGACGGCGACGCCGATTCCATCGCCGCCGCCTCCGCCACCACCGCCGCCGCCGGCGGCATCTGGCAGCGGTTGGTTCGATGCCTCGTTCACGGAGCAAGTGTTCGCGCTGGTCAACCAACGGCGGTCCGCTGCCGGGCTCGCGCCGGTCAGCATCGAACCACGGCTCGCGCAGTCCGCCGCGTCCTACGCGCAGACGATGACGGTGCAAGACTTCTTCGCGCACAACGGCCCTGACGGCAGCACGCTCGTCACGCGCAACGAGGCGGCGGGCTTCCCGTTCGATGTGCAAGAGGGGGAAGTCCTCGCGTTCGGGACGAACGGCTGGCAGCCGGCAGAGGTCGTGCAGGCATGGATGGACAGCCCGGCGCATCACGAGCAGCTCATGAGCGCCGTGTACACGCGCGGGGGCGCGGGATGCTACTTCACTGCTGCAGCCGGCGTGTCGGTGAAGTGCGCGATGGAGTTCGCCGGTTAGTCTCGCTGGGCGGCTCGTCGCTGGTCAGTAGTCGCTATTGATGCGGGATGGGATTCGCACGCCCGCTACAGCCCGAGCAGCCTCGCCGCGTTCCCACCGCAGATCGCAGCGATTTCACTCTCGTCGAGGCCGGCCGCGCACGTGCGTTGCAGCGCCTTCGCCTGCGACGTCAGCGGGTAATCGCTCGCCCACAGGATCTTCTCGACACCGACAGCGTCGATCACGCGCCGGTAGATCGCCTCGTCGTACAGCAAATGCGACGCCGCCGTGTCGAAGTACACCTGGTCGAGCGCGTCCCGCACCTCCGGCATCAGCGCGTAGAACGGCAGCCCGCCGCCCCAATGCGCCGCGATGATCGTGACGCCGGCCGCCGCCCGCGCGAACGCATACAGTGCGCTGATCGGCAGGCCCTCCTTGCCCGGGTACGCGTGGCCGACGGGCTCGCTCGCGTGCACCAGCAGCGGCAGATCGAACGCCGCCGCCACCCAGATCAGGATGTCCGCCTCGTCGCTGTTTCCAAGGTCGTAACCGCTGCTCTGCGGCCGGAGTTCGCCGATGCCGCGCGCGCCCGCTGCCGCCAGCTGCCGCAGCTTGGCGCGGACGTCGCGCTTCGCCGTCGAAGGCGCCTCCTCGGTCTCCGCACGCCCATGCGCTCCGACATCCGGCGGCAGGTACACCGAGATAAACGGGATCAGCCGGCCAGTGGACTGCCGCGCGGCATCGAGAATATAGGCGTTCGTCTCGTCGACCAGCGCCTCATCCTGCCAGGCGAAGTTGACGATGATCGTCTTGTCGACGCCAGCCTCATCCATGGACGCAAGCACCTCGTCGGCCGTCGCCAGCCGCGCGTTCGCATCGCCGTAGATCTCGGCGAACGCCGGCTCCGCGGCCAGCAGTTCCGCGCGCCGCTCCCGCACCGCCGGAGGAAAGACGTGGGCGTGCGCGTCGACGATCATTGTTGCTCCTGCGCTCGCGCAACGAACGTATCGACCAACGCCGTCAGTGCCGCTCGCTGAGGCGCCTCGCCGAGCGCCACGGCGGTGACGTTGCCGTCGATCCGCCCGGCGCGGACGAAGACGCTGTCCGCCACGAACGTCACCGTGAAGCCGTTGTAGAACGTCGCCTTGCCGCTGATCCGCCAGGCGTATGAGTCATCGCCCTTCGAAGGAAACGCGATGTCTTTCACCACCTGCGTGTCCGTGATCTTCGTCGCCGACGACTCGCTGACCAGCACGTTCGCCACCGTGTTCGCGCCCAGGCCGCGCGTGTAGGCCAGCGCCGCCGCCGCGCCTTCCGGAGTCTGATAGTACGTCGCGGTGTTCATCACGCGCGCGATCTTCGCGTTGAAGACGAGGTCCGCGGTTGGCGGCGCCGCATACTGCACGTTATATCCCAGCACCTGCCCCCACTCGGCGTACTGCTGTCGCGCGTTGTCGGTGTCCGGTCGCGCCCGCGCCGCCTCATCGTTCGTCTGCCGGCGCGCGGCGTCCTGAGTGAAGCCCACGCCGACGTCGCCAAGCCCGAGCACCACCACCTGCAGCCGCGCTTCCGCGTCGGCCTCCGAGACGCGCGCCGGCGCGTTCGCCCCGCTCGCCGTCCCGTCGTTTCCCCCGCACCCCGCCAAGAGCAGCGTCATCGCGGCGAATAGTGCGAGGAGAGCGATCCACAGAGGGGCACAGAGTTGTTCAATGTGCGCTCGCGGTGCATTCGTTCGATTGGGCTGGTGGGCGGCGAGTCGGCGCGGGCCGGTCACCGCGCCCAAAACTTGCAGTGCCGCCTGCATGCGCGCCCCGCGAAAGAACCACTCGTCCCACCGATCACGCTCATGTGCCGCGATCTCTCGCCGGCCCATCGACATCTGTGCCTTCTGTGGATCGTTTCGCGGGTTCCTACCACGCTCACACGAACGCGTCGCGATCACCGAGTAGCACGCTCGAGCGCGCGGCCAAACCGCTGCACCGCTTCCGGGATGTCGGCCTCCGCGACGTTGCTATAGCAGAGCCGGATGAACTGCTTGCCACTGCCGTCGGCGAAGAACGCCTCGCCGCCGACGTAGCCGACCGCCTCTTCGTTCGCCGTAACACGCAACGCCTCCGGGTCGATGTGCTCATCGAGCTCGAGCCAGAGGAAGAAGCCGCCCTTCGGCGCCATCCACGTCGCGTGGCTCGGGCAGCGTTCGTCCATGGCCGCCAGCATCGCGTCGCGCTTCCGCCGGTAGATCTCGATCATCGCCGGCACATGCTTGTCGTACTCGCCGGATTCGCAGAACTCGGCGACCACGCGCGTCGTCCACGGCGAGACGCCCATGTCGAACCGCATCCTGGTGATCGCGTCGATCACCGGCTGCTCGCCCATCAGCCACCCGATACGCAGCCCCGTCGCGACTGTCTTGCTGAAGGTACCGAGCAGCACCGCGCCGGTGCCCCCGGCGATCGAGAACAACGACGGCATGGGCTCCGCATCGAATGTGATCGCCCCGTACGCATCGTCCTGCACGATCAGCACGCCGTGCCGCCGGCAGACGTCGACGAGCGCCTTCCGGCACTCCAGGCTCATCGTGCTCGCCGCCGGATTCTGGAAGTTCGAGATCGTGTACAGCAGCTTGACGCGCTTGCCCTCCGACTCGGCCTCCGCGATCGTCCGCTCGAGCCCGTCGATGCTCAGCCCCTGCTCGTCGATCGGGACGCCGCGGATATCGGCGAGGCACGAGCGCACGACGCGCGTGCTGCCCGGAAAGCACGGCTGCTCGAGGATCGCGACGTCGCCCGGATCGAGAAATGTCTCAGCGACGTTCTCGAGGCCGCCCGCGGAGCCGCACGTCAGCACGAAGTTCTCGACGCCGGTATCGACGCCCTCCCGGCGATTGATGTCGCGCGCCAACCACACCCGCAGCCCCTCCGGCCCCTGCGGCCCCCCGTACTGCAGCGCGTCGGTGCCCTCTCGGCGCAGCACGCGCTCGTTGCAGGCGATCAGCGCCTCGATCGGCAGCGTGTCCGGATCCGGCACGCCGCCGGTAAGCATGATCGGCTTCACAGAAGGCCGCGGCAGTCGCGACTGCGCCCACGGCGACCACGATGCCGCCCGCCCGCGCTCCGACAGCGCCGTCTCGAGATCGAAGTCGCCTTCGTTGACCTCCGGCTTCGCGCCGCCCTTCTCCCACGGCACCTGTCCCGATCCCACTACGCGCCTCCCCGTTCCTGCGGCCCGCGCGCGACGCGCTCGGCCGCGGCGCGAAAGCGCTCGTGATGCTCCGGCGACTTCCGGAGATCGCGGTTCCACGATTCCTCGCGCTCGAGGCCGGCGTCGATCTCCGTCGCCCGGTCGACCGTCTCCTTCGTCGCGATCAGCGACGGCGCCGAGTTCTGGGCGATCGCCCGCGCCATCTCCGTCGCCGCCGCCTCGACGCCGGCGACCGGCACGACGGCATTGACGAGGCCGATGCGCAGCGCTTCCTCGGCACGCACGACGCGCGCCGTAAAGAGCAGGTCCTTCGCCACTGCCGGCCCGACCAGCCGCGGCAGCTGCGCCCCGCCGACGACGAGCCCGTACACGGCGCCAGGGAAGCGAAATGTGGCGGTATCGGCCGCGACGCGGATGTCGCACATGATCGCCACGAGCGCGCCGCCGCCGTAACAGATGCCATTGACGCAAGCGATCAGCGGCTTCCGAAAGCCGGCCACCGCGCCGTACGTCGCCGCCATCCCCTCGCTGCGCCCCTTGCCGTCGATCGCGACGACCGCCTCGTTCATATCCGCGCCGGCGCTAAACGCCGCGCCCGAGCCGGTGAGAACGGCGACATGCACGGCGTCATCGGCGTCAAGCTCGCGCAACGCGCCGCTTACCGCCGTATCAAGCTCGCGGTTGAACGCATTGTGCTTATCCGTCCGCAGCATGCGGATCAGTCCGACATGTCCGTCGCGCTCGGTGCCGATGATGTCGCTCACACCCCGATTGTATCGCGCATCAGCGTGCGAAGCGTCGCTTCAAGCGGATGCGTCCGCTCGCTCGCCATGGAATGAAGCGGAAGTGCCGAGAGCGCAGCGCT
>JBBSDV010000076.1:0-14403 GCA_038240335.1 Dehalococcoidia bacterium | reverse complement strand
CTCGAGGCCCACGGCTACAACGGCCTCGGCCTGCTCACGCTGTACGATGGCTGGCGCTACTTCGAGCCCTCCGACATCGAGGGCTTCATCGCCTTCGAACTGCACCGCGGCACCGCTGTCGCCTGTGGCGATCCCGTCTGCGCCGAAGCCGACCTTCCCGAACTGATGCGCCGCTTCGCAGAATATTGCTCCGGCCGCGGCTGGCGCTTCACGTTCGTCGGCGCCAGCGCTCGCGTCGGCAAGGTTGCCGCCGACCTCGGCTTCCGCGCCGTTAAGGTCGGCGAGGAGCCCTTCTTCGACCTCACGCAGCACTCGCTCAGCGGCAGGGCCGCCAAGAAAGCGCGTTCGGCGATCAACCTCGCCCGCCGCAGCGGCATCGTCGTCGAGGAGTACAGTCGCCCATCCCCGGCCGTCGACGCCGAGATCGAGGAGATCGCGGCCGAGTGGCTGGACTCCCGCAACGGGCCGCCCATGGCGTTTCTGTTGCGCTCGCGCCCCTTCGCGAAGCGCGACAAGAAGAAGATCTTCATCGCCACGCACGAAGGCCGCATCGTCGGCGCAATGACCTGCGCGCCGGCACCCGCGCGCAACATGCTCTACGTCGAGGAGCAGATCCGCCGCGCCGACGCCCCGTATGGGACGAGCGAACTCTTGATCGAGGCCGCGCGCGTTGCCGGGAAGGCCGCGGGCCTGTCGCTGCTCAGCCTCGGCACGGCGCCGCTCGAGGGCTCGGCCATGCAACCGCACGGGCGCTTCCGCGTCCTTCGCGCGATCTTCAAGCTGTGCTATGGGCGCGTCAACTTCGTCTACAGCTTCCGATCGCTCAATCACTTCAAGAAGAAGTTCTCACCGACGTTCTGGGAAGATACCTTCGTCATCTACCAGGGCGGCATCGTGACGACTGCGCTCGCCGTTCTCGCAGCGTTTTCGCCCGAGGGCATCCCGTCGCTCGTCCTGCCGAAGCGCATGCAGTGGCTCCGCTTCGTCCCGGCGGCGGCGCTCTGGTCGGCTGCCGTGTCCGGCATCTTCGTCACCGGTTTCGCGGCGTGGGAGTTCCCGGTGCTCACGCTGCCGATGCGGTTCACGCTCGACGGCATGATGTTCGCCCGTGTCCCGGCTGATCGCATGTTCGACGTCACGCAGGTCACAGTCGTCGCCCACCGGCTGATATCGACGGTCGTCCTCCTCGGCGTCGGTGCCGTCGTCTGGCAGCGCCGCGCCCGCGCATAGCCGCTCCGCTGTCAGGGACTGCCATCCGCGTCGCCGATACACGCGGCGTACTGTGCATTTCCCAGGGGCACGTGACGCGAATGTTTCGCGGATAGGCCGAACGCCATGTATCCTTGGAGTCGCAGGACGTATCGTGCCGCAAACGCCGGGAGATGTGCGTCGGAGTCAGCCGATGACCAACTTCGAAGTGCCCGTCCTCGGTCCCCTCGCATGGATCGACGTCGTCGTTCTCGCGTGGTTCGCCATCACGTCGATCTCGGTCATCTACGTCGTACTCGATACGCGCGGTAATCCCGAACCGGCCGTCATGAAGTGGGGCTGGATCCTCGTCACGCTCTACATGGGTCCAATCGCCGCTGGCCTCTACATTTTCTCCGATAAGGAGCCCGCGCCCGGCACGCACGAACAATACGTTCGGCCTCTCTGGAGGCAAGGGCTTGGCTCGACCATCCACTGCGTCGCCGGTGACGCCACCGGGATCGTCATCGCCGCGACGATCACAGCGCTCCTCGGCTTCCCAATGTGGGCCGACCTCGTCACCGAGTACGTAGTCGGCTTCGCCTTCGGGCTCTTCATCTTCCAATCGCTCTTCATGAAATCGATGTACGGCTCGTACTGGCAATCACTCCGTCACTCGTTCATGCCCGAATGGCTCTCGATGAACATGGTGATGGCCGGCATGATTCCGGCCATGGTCTACCTGATGATGGGTCGCGACATGCGGGCGATGGATCCGCGCGAGATCCTCTACTGGGGTGCCATGTCCGCCGCCATCAACGTCGGTTTCTTCGTTGCTTACCCGGTCAACGTGTGGCTTGTCGGCGTTGGCATCAAGCATGGCTTGAGCACCGAACGATCGCCCGGAGCCTCCGTGCACCAGACAGCAGCATCCTCGCACGAAGGACACGCGATGGGATCGCCGGCGCCACACGGGGGCTCCGGCTGATGGAGCACCCAACGACCGGCCATGGCGAACACGACCCCCTGCCAGCGCACCAATCGGACGGCGACCCGCCGTCCGCAGGCTCGAAGACCGAGATGAACAGGGACCATGGCTCGATGGCGATGAACCCCACGGCGACCCGCCCTCAAGTCGCGGTCGTCGCCATCCTCACCGTGCTCGCGCTAACCGCCGCGGTGTTGTTCTCTGCACACCGAGCAAACCTCACGCTCAGCGATGCCGATGTCGGTGGCCTCGTCATGCCTCCCGGCATGGTGATGAATCGCGAGACGACCGGTGCCGCGATGCGCGACATGGCCGCGATCAAGCCGCGCGACGTATCGTACGAAGCCACCGCGGACGCGCGCGGCGACGAGACGCTGGAGCCTCAGATCGAAGATGGCGTCAAGGTGTTTGACCTCGACGCCTCTGTCATCGAATGGAGCATCCTGCCCGATGCGCGCGTGATGGCGTACGCATTCAATCGCCAGGTCCCTGGCCCGCGCATCCGCATCACCGAGGCCGATCGTGTGCGATTCCGCGTCACGAACCACCTCCCCGAGGCGACGACGATCCACTGGCACGGCCTTATCCTGCCAAATCAAATGGATGGCGCCGCCGAAGTAACGCAGGATCCGATTCCGCCCGGAGGCGAATATACGTATGAATTCGTGGCCCAGCAAGCCGGTACGTTCTTCTATCACTCACACGCCAACCCCGACCGTCAGCAGGCGCTCGGCCTCTATGGCGCGCTCATCATTGATGCGAAAACGCCGGTGAGCCCGCTCGACGCGGACAAGGAGCTGGTCGTTCAATTGCAGGAATGGCTGTTCCGTGACGGCTACACCTTCCCGGCGATGCCGATGGAGGGCGGGATGCCGAATTTCTTCACGATCAACGGCAAGGCGTTTCCCGAGACCGAGACCGTCAGCTTGCGCGTCGGCGAGCGCCTAAAGGTGCGTTTCATCGGCTCCAGCACGGGCTTCATCCATCCGATGCACATCCATGGCGGCCCATTTCAGATCGTCGCCACCGATGGCTACCCCGTGCCGGAAGCCGCGCGCCTCACGAAAGACACTGTCGACGTCGGGCCGGGGGAGCGCTACGACGTCATCTGGCCGGCGCGAGAGCCCGGCAAATGGCTGCTTCATTGCCACATCAGTCACCACACAACGAACGACAACCAGGAGCAGGACGGCGGCGGCGGCCTCATGCTGATCATAGACGTCCAGCCATAGTTCCCGGCGTCGCGCAGGCGCCGACGGGCGCCTACCGTTCCCCAAACTCCGCAACGATCGAAACGCTCGGCGGCAGTTTTAGTGCAGCAGCCACGTCCACCAGGACGTGGCCCGTTACCTCGCGCCCTTCGTACACACGGGGCAGAGTCGATTCATCCAGATCGAGGGCGTCGATGATCTCCGTCGACCACGCCCGCGCTCCGACGTCGAACAGCCCCGTACGCGACGCATCGTTGGCATCCGTGCCGAGTTCGCCAGTCAGCATCAGCCGAACGTAATCCTTCGGCGCAAGCACGTGATGCAATCGCTTGTAACCGATCGTCTGGTTGTGCCGGAGCCACAGCAGCTTCGCCGCCGTCATTGCGGCGGAGGGCCGGTTGCCCGTGATCCGCACGAAGCGGGCGAGGCCGACAGTACGCTCGACCTCGGTCGCCTCCGCCGCTGCGCGCTCGTCCGTCGCAAGCAGTGCCGGCCGGATCACCTCGCGCTCGCTGTCCAGGAACACGGTGCCATGCATCTGCCCGGTGAGCCGGACGGCCACGATGCCCGCGAGCGAAACCTCAGCGCCGACGGCAAGCACCGCCGTTCGGCACGCTTGCCACCAGTCGTCGGGCCGCTGCTCCGCCCATCCGGGCTCCGTCGACTGCGTCTCATACGCCGCCGACGCCGTGCCGCGCACGACTCCGTCAGCATCGACCGCGGCGACCCGAAGGGCCGCGATCCCGATGTCGATCCCCAACACAAGCTCCGCTGCCAGCACGCCTCCCAGGTCGGTGCTACCCGTCGCACAGGCCGACCCACCGACGCTGTACGATGCTTCGTCCATCTTCCTGTCTCAGAGCGCCATGCTATCCTGAATCCACAAGATCGCGGGTAAACGCCCGTTTTCTCATCGCTCGAACGCGCTTAGTCTCACGGTGAGCCGCAAGCCACTAAAAACGACGAACTACCAACGACAAACTACCCGGAGGAACGTCCATGGCAACCAGAGCGAAGGTCGCAGTGCTGCGCACGAAGCCAGAGACGGCGATCGCCGACTACGAGCGGCTGATGCACCTCGCCGACGTCAAGCAGTACCTCGACCCGTCCGCCACGACCATCCTCAAAGACAACATCTCGTGGCACTTCCCCTTCCCCTCGGCAAATAGCACGCCATGGCAGCTCGAGGGGGCGATCGTCGGGCTCCGCAAGGCCGGCCACCAGGACCTCGTCTGCGTCCAGAACAAGACGGTCGTCACCGACGCATTCAAGGGCGAAGACCTCAACCACTACGTCCCCGTCTTTCGCCATCACGAGATCCCGGTGAAGTTCAACTTCCGCGACGAAGACATGAACTGGGAGGTCTACACCCCGAAGCGAAAGATGCTGGTCCTCGACAAGATCTTTCCCGAAGGCATCAAGATTCCCGACTACTTCCACGGCAAGAACATCGTTCACCTACCGACGACGAAGTGCCACATCTACACCACCACAACGGGCGCGATGAAGAACGCCTTCGGCGGCCTTCTCAACACCAACCGTCACTACACCCACAGCCACATTCACGAGACGCTGGTCGACCTGCTGGCGATTCAGAAGGAGATCCATCCCGGCATCTTCGCGATGATGGACGGCTCGACGGCCGGCAACGGTCCCGGCCCCCGCATCATGTACCCAACCACCAAGAACGTCATCCTTGCATCCGGCGATCAGGTGGCGATCGATGCTGTCGCCGCGAAGATGATGGGCTTCGATCCGATGTCGATCCAGTACATTCGCACGGCCAATGACGAAGGTCTCGGCGTCGGCGACCCGAACGAAATCGAGATTGTCGGCGACCCCGAGATCGCGCAGGAATCGTGGGGCTTCCAGGTCGGCGGCACGCTGCATAGCTTCATGGGCTACCTCGCGTGGTTCGGCCCGACGAAGGTGCTTCAAAAGGCGATCTTTCACACGCCGCTCGTCCACGCGACCAACCTCTTCTCCGAGGCCTTCCACGATTACTACCACTGGCCGCTCAAAGAGCGAAAGATCTACGAGCGCTGGCGCGAGGAATCGCCATGGGGCCAGCTCTTCGCCAAGTACGACGCCGAAGGCGCCCAGGCGCCATCCACAGCCCCCGTCGGCGCCGCCTAGCGAGGGCGAACGAGCGCAATCAAGCACAACGAAGAAGGCAGCCATGAGTTGGCTGCCTTCTTGTTTTCCTCGATTCCGAAACGAGGTGACGTGTGAACTGCGAGATCGTCGCGGTTACATGCGACGATGCGCCGAGCGGCCTCCGTCGGATGAAGCCACGGTCGGACTCGAACCAGGGTGGACGAACATCCAAGACTGTGCAAACGAATACATTACAGCGGCGAGAACTACGCCAGCGCGCGCACGCCGATGGGCTCGGCGATCAGGTCGTACGCAAGCGTCTGCGTGACGCGCGCTCGCACGAAATCGCCCGCCGCGTGGTCGCCGCGAAGCAGCACGACGCCATCGACCTCCGGCGCATCCCGGTACGAACGGCCCACCGCGAACGGGCCATCGAAGTCGCGTTGCCCGTCGGCTCCCTGCTCCGTCCGCGTCGACTCGACGAGCACATCGATCTCGCGTCCCGTGAGCGCGCGATTCTTGATCGCCGACACCTGCTGCGCGACCTCCATCAGCTGCCGCTGCCGGCGCTTCTTGATCCGCTCTGGCACGGGGTTTGGCTCGAACGCCGCCGGCGATTCGGATTGCGGTGAGAAGGTGAAGCAGCCCACGTGATCGAACTCCATCTCGCGCACGAACGCGAGCAGTTCGTTGAACTCAGCCTCCGTCTCGCCCGGGTAACCGACGATGAACGTCGTACGAATCGCGATGTCCGGCATCGCATCGCGCAGGGTGGCGAACATCTTCCGCACCATGCGCGGGTTGCTCGGCCGCTTCATCCGCCGCAGCATGCTCTCGGCCCCGTGCTGCAAGGGAATGTCGATGTAGTGCGCCACGTTCGGCAGCCGCGCCATCGTCTCGGCCAGCGCACGCGTGACGTGGCCCGGGTAGGCGTACATGATGCGCAGCCAGGGCACCTCGGGCACTGCCGCCGAGATCCGCTCGAGCAGCTTCGGAAGGCCATCGCGCAGCCCCAGATCGCGCCCGTAGTCCGTGCTGTCCTGCGCCACGAGCACGATCTCCCGGACGCCCTCGACCGCCAGCCGCCGCGCCTCGGCGACGATCTCGTCGGCGGGCGTGCTGTGCAGCTTGCCCTTCATCTTCGGGATGATGCAGAAGGTGCAGGGCGCGTTGCACCCGTCCGAGATCTTGAGATACGCGCTGGGCCGCGGCGCCCTGGGCGGTCGCGCGGCGCCTGTCGTCTCCGGGATGTGGAACGGCGGCGCAGCGAGCACAATCGGCTCGATCGTTTGCGCATAAGCGCTGATCCCGTCCCACTCTTCGGCGCCGAACACGGCGTCGATCTCTGGGATCTCCGCGCGGAGCTCGTCGCCGTGCAGGGCCGTCAGGCAGCCGGCGACGACGAGTTGCTGCCCGCGCCGCTTTTCCGCCGCGAGCCCGAGGATCGTGTTGACCGACTCTTCCTTCGAGGCATCGATAAAACCGCAGGTATTGACGATGATCACGTCCGCGGCGGCCGGCTGCAGCACCTCGAAGTGGTCGCCATCGCCCAGCACGCGGCCGATGCGCTCGCTATCCGCGACGTTCTTCGCGCACCCCAGCGTCACTATGTGATATTGCACCACCCATGGTAGCGCATCGTCGCGGAGGCGTTCGATCAAAAGCTTGTATCAAGACAATGCGATCAAAAAGCGCTCCCAAAACCGACCGGCGCCGTCAGCGCACCGTGATCACGCCGGCCATGCCGGCGAGCACGTGGATCGTGCAGGCGAAGGTGTACGTGCCGGGCGTGTCGAACTTGAGGCGCCATGTCAGGCGCGGCTGCAGGATCCCCAGCGAGCCGGACGAGAGGAACGTCGTCGCATCGAACCCACTCGCCGGTGGATCGACGGCGAGGCTCGACTGCTTGTCGAGCGAGAAGTTCAGGCCGCGGCCCTCCGGGTCGGCGATGATGCCGATGCCGGGCGGCAACTCGGCGCGGTCTCCCTTGAACACGACGTTGTGGAAGTCGCGATCGTCGTTCTCGAAGATCACTGTGTCCCCGGCCTTGATGTCGAGCGCCGGATTGACGAACGCTGCCGCCTGTCCATACGGAGTTGTCACCCCGACGTTGACGCGATGCAGCGTCGTGCCGGCAGGACCGGGCACTTCGTGCGGCTCCGCAACAGCCTGGGCGACGGCGCGCTTCTCCTCATCGATGTAGTTCGCCAGTTCCGCCTTGCCTCGCGACGCAACAGACGCCGCAGCCTCGACCTGGGCATCTTGAGCATCGACCGAGACCGTGCCGCGCATCGTAAACGGATGGACGAGGCAGATGTATTGGTAGAGGCCGCTCTTCGTGAATGTGAGCTTGTACGTCTGGGCCGCCGGCACGCCGATGAAGCCGGAGTTGTAGTACGTGTCGCCGCCCGCGTAAACGTTGTCCGTGCGCGATTTGAGCGCGATCTCGGGGTTGAATATCTGCTGCGCGGGGTCGGCCGGGTCTGGCTGAAGGTAGTGCGCCAGCAGCGTGTTCAGTTGCGTCTGCTCGACGAACGAGATTGTATGGCCTTCGATGCCCTGCGCCGTCCACTCGATGCTGTCGCCCTCGCGCACGTGGATGTCGGCCGGCATGAACCGCTCGATATCGAACGCGCCTTCCGCATGGCCGGCGATGATGCTGAACGTCGCCGGCCCGGGTGAAGCGACGGAGGTTGTAACACCAGCCGACGTCGCGGCAGCCGTAGCGTCGCTGGTCGCCCCAGGCGTCGTGTCGGCGGTGCTGCCCTGCTTGCTGTTGCCGCCACTGCACGCCGAAGATACGGATCCAATGACGATGGCCGCAAGTACCAACGGCAACGCGCGCACAGCCATGCGCTCGACAACGCGCCCCGGCATGACACTCTCGAGCATTCGTACGCGCATTTGGATCGCCTCCCCCTATTGTCTGGTCAACTTGTTCGGCCCTGGGCCGCGCTGCCGTTTGCGGCCGAGCGCCGCGAATAGAATCGCTAGTCACCTACTGGTCATTGATTCAGCTATCGTCTGCCCAGCCTGCCGTCTGTGTCCTATCCTGGTCATCCTTCGGTCGTCGGGTCTCAAACAGGCAGCGACGACGCAACGTCCGCGAGCGGCACGACGCGCGCGTCCTTCTCGGTCCGCCGCTTGATCTCGGCGCCGCCGCTCTCGATGCTTCGCGGGCTGACGGTGACACGCAGCGGCATGCCGAGCAAGTCGGCATCGTTGAACTTCACGCCGGCGGATCCTACCTCGCGATCGTCGAACAGCACATCGAGGCCGGCATCGAGCAACTGCTGGTAGACCTGCTCGGCGCTCTCGCGCACGCCCGGCTTATCGAAGCCGAGGCCGACGAGATGCACGTCGTACGGCGTCAGCTCGGGTGGCCAGATGATGCCGCGCTCGTCGTGGTTCGCCTCGATCGCGCCGGCGAAGACGCGGCCCACGCCCATGCCGTAGCATCCCATGACGGGGCGCTGCTGCGCGCCGGCCTCGTCCGCATAGCTCGCGTCGAGCCGCTCGGTGTAGACGGTGCCGAGCTTGAAGACGTGGCCCATCTCCATGCCGCGCTTCGCCTCGAGCGTGCCGCCGCAGCGCGCGCACACCGCGCCCGCCTGGGCGAGCGAGATGTCCGTGACGATATCGCCGTTCCAGTCGCGGCCGTGGTTGACGTTGCGATAATGCACATCGCGCTTGTTCGCGCCGGCGACGAGATTGGGCGAATTGATCGCGCTGTCATCGGCGACGATCTTGATCTCCTTGAGGCCGACGGGCGATGCCGAGCCGGCGACGAGTCCGTGCTTGCGGACAGCGTCGTCATCGAGCAGCTTCACATCGACGACCTTGAGGGCGTTGCGAAGCTTCGCCTCGTTCACCTCGAGATCACCCCGGATGGCGACGAACACCGGCTGTCCGGCGGCCTCATAGAAGACTGCCTTCAGCGTGCGTTCGTGCGGCACGCTGAGGAACTTCACGAGATCGTCGATCGTCTTCTGCCCCGGCGTCGCGACTTCCTCGAGCGGCTGCATATCTTCGGGCGGCAGTTCACTCTTCTTATGATCCGCTTTCTCCGCGTTCGCCGCGTAGCCGCACGACTCGCAGAGCAGGATCGTGTCCTCGCCGACGTCCGTGAGGAAGATGAATTCCTCGCTGTCCTTGCCGCCGATCGCTCCCGAATCGGCCTGGACCGGGATCGCCGGCACGCCGCAGCGCTGGAGGATCCGCGTATAGGCGCCGCGCGCCGCCTGGTAGCTGGCATCCAGCGCGTCCCAGCCGGCATCGAAGCTGTACGCGTCCTTCATCGTGAATTCACGAACGCGCATGAGTCCACCGCGAGGGCGAGCCTCGTCGCGCGCCTTCGTCTGGATCTGGTAGACCATCAGTGGCAGCTCGCGATAGCTCTGCACTTGCTTCTTGAAGAGTTCGACGACGACTTCTTCGTGCGTCGGGCCGATGACATAGTCGCGCTCGCGGCGGTCCTTGAGGTGGAACAGCACGTCGTCCATCGTCTCCGCCCGCCCCGACGCTTCCCAAAGCTCCGCGGGCTGGAGTGCCGGCATCACAACCTCCTGGCCGCCGATGCCGTCCATCTCCTCGCGGATGATCGCCTCGATCTTGCGCATCACATTCCATCCGAGCGGCAAGTAGCTGTAGATGCCGGCCGCCAGTTGCTGCACGAGACCGGCACGGAGCATCAACTGATGATTCGCCGTGTCGGCGTCCGCCGGCGCGTTCCGCAGCGTCTTGCCAAACATTCGCGACATGCGCATGAAGTGTGTGTCCTGCTACGCGATGTTGGTTGTCGCCGCAGTTTATCCGACGATCGCCCGTCGGATGCTGGGGGTTGGATATTGGCCCGCAATGCCCGAGTTCCCGCGTCCGACTTGCGGACGCCCAGAGCCCAGCCTAATACCGCACTACCGAGTGCACCTCGTAGCCCTCAAGTCGCTGCCGGCCGGCAAGCGGCAGCAACTCGACGAGGAACAGCACGCTGTCGACCGTGGCGCCGAGCAGCTCGACGAGCTTCGCCGCTGCGTGCGCCGTGCCGCCCGTCGCGAGAAGATCGTCGACGATGATCGCCCGGTCGCCGCGCGCGAGCGCATCGGAGTGGATGTCGAGCTGGCTGTTGCCATACTCCAGCGAGTACTCGACCGACATGTGCGCCGCGGGCAGCTTGCCCGGCTTGCGCACGGGCACGAACGGAAGACCGAGGCGGTCGGCGATCGGCACGCCGAACAAGAAGCCTCGGGACTCGATCCCGACGATCGCGTCGACGCGCCGCGACGCCACGTAGTTTGCCATCTCGCCGATCGCAAAGCGCCGCGCCGCCGGATCGCGGAGCAGCGGCGTAATGTCGCGAAAGAGCACGCCCTCCTGCGGAAAGTCCGGCACGTCGCGGATGTGCGCTTTGAGGTCGATCATGCCGTTACCCTATCGCGCCGGTGTGGTGCTGGCCTCGGCCGCGGTGGCCTTGTTCGCAATCTGTGCCCTCTGTGGATCGTTGCCTGACGATCAGCGAACGGCAACCTAGTCCAATCCAGCGCGCGCGGCGCGAAAGAGATTGATCGGCGTCGGGATGCCGCGCATCACCACGGGGCCGAGGCGCTGGAACTCGACGTCGGGCAAGCCGCCGTTCGCGCTCGCGACCGTCGCCTCGGACGCCAGCACTTCGCCCGACCCTGCCACGCCCATGATCCGCGATGCAATGTTGACGTCGTGCCCGAGCAGATCATCGCCACGCCGCGTCTGCTGCCCCGAATGCAAGCCGATGCGCACCCAGAGCGGCGTGTCGGTGCTCCACGACTCTTCCTCGAAGCGTTCCTGCAGGCGCAGTCCCGTCTCCACGGCGTCGCAGGGATCCTCGAACCAGAGCATCAGGCCGTCACCAAGCTGTTTGACAATGCGCGCGTCGCCACCGATCTCGTCGCTCACGATCTGCTCCTGCAGCGCCAGCATCTCGAGCGCCTCCGCATCGCCGCGCAGGGCATTGAATTCCGTGAAGCCGACGATGTCGGTGAACATGATCGTGCCGTGCGCGATGTTCGCCGCCGGTGCCTCCGCCATCATGCCGGCACCAGGTCGATTGACCCGGACACCGACATCGCTTCGACACGGCAATCGCTGCCCGCAGGGAACGGGTTGCGCACATGGCCCGAGAGTGTCTTGAATCGGGTTTGCAGCGTCGTTCCGGACGGCAATTCGATCTGGACGCGGCCGGAGACCGTCTTGACGGCGATCGTTCCGTCGCCGGTGCAATGGGCGTGGATCGAGCCGCTGACGCTGCGCGCTTTGAAGGCGCCGGCAACGCGGTCCATCGTGATCGACCCCGACACCGTGCCCGCGGCGGCCGACATTACCTCGCCGGCGGAGATTCGTCCGCTCAGCGAGTTCAGCCGGCAGCGGATCTTGCACGCCGCGAGCGTGACGTCGCCGGCGGCGCTACGCAGGTCCGCCTCGTCCGCGCGCTCCAACTCGATGTGCCCGCTCGCCGTGGTCACCGAGACGACGCCGAATTCACCGGACATCCTCACGCTGCCCGATTGCGTGCCCGCGACGATGTCGGTGCCGATGGGGCAACGGATCGAAAGATGCTTCGCGCCAGCGCGCCCGGAGCGCACATCGAACGTCGCGCCCTCGTCGTGTTTGCGTGTCTCGAACCCATCGCCTTCGATCAGCACGTCCTCGCGCGGCTCCGCGATCACTTCGAGCCGCCCCGAGCGTGTTTGGAGGCGTAGCGTTGCCGCTACCGGCAGATCAATCCGCGTCGTATCCATGGGGTGCCTCCGCCGCCATCGCTCGTCGCCAATTGTCGATCGATCATCGTCGAGCCTCAAGCGCCGCTCGCTGCGGTTTCCGCAGCATGGGGGTGTCCGGCGATTCTGCTCCGCGATCCAGCCGCGCAGGCAGTCGCAACGACGAGGCCGCTCGAGGCTGAAGATCGATTCCACGTGCCCGTTGACCCAACCGCGGCCACGCACGACAATTCGGCAACCACAGCAGCAGATCGCGACCGCCACTCGCCCGTTCAGGCCGGGACTGCGAACTGTGAACTCAAACCCAAACCGGAGGCTCACGTGGAATTCAAGGAAGTCATCGGCCGGCGACGCTCCATCCGCTTCTTCGACCCCGACCGGCCGGTTGAGCGCGAGAAGATCCAGAAGATGCTTGAAGCGGCGCGCCTTGCGTCGTGCGCTGTCAACGCGCAATGGGCACGCGCCGTGGTGGGTTTCCGCGACGACCTCACCGAGGATCAGCTCAATCGCCTGAAAACGCCGGTCGCCGGCCTCAACACCGAACTCGCGCCGGTACACATCCACTGGTTCAACGACCTTGGCATCGTCAACAAGATGCAGGGCACGCGCTTGAAGGAACTGGTCGATGTCGGCGCCCTCGCACCGACGCACGGCTGGAGCCACAAGTTCGTCGACGACTTCGTCTATCCGCAGATCCTCAAGCCGATGACGGCCGGCCCCGGCTACCCGATCGCGTCCACGTTCGACGTCGGCATCGCCGTCTGCCAGGCGCTGCTGACCGGGGTGGATGAGGGGCTCGGCGTCGGGCTCGTCACCCTCAACGGCGCAGTCCTGAAGGAAGTCTTCCACACCCCGGACGACTGGATCCCGCTCTCTACGATCCTTGTCGGCTATCCCGCCGAATCATGGGACGGCGGCGGCCAGCGTCCGCGTCCTCCCTTTGAGGAGCTGTACTTCGAAGGCGAGTTCGGCAAGCCCTTCCGCCGCGATCCGGCGGTCGTCGAGGAGCTCAAGGCGGCGAACATGATCCAGGAGCCCGCCAAGCCGCACGACCCGAAGCGCATCGAGGAGATCAAGCGACTCGCGGAGCAATACGGCCTGCCGATGTAGCGGAGGTTGTAGTTCGTCCTTTGTAGCTCGTAGTTTCTGTTTTGTTCCTGCTCGTGCCCGCAAGTAGATCGGCGTGCGGGAGACTCGTAACCGTGAACTGTGAACTGTTCACGGTAAACTCATGTTGTGAACTCCCCAGACCTCCGTCCCCTGCTCGAGTACGAGAGCGTCCGCACGTGGCTGGATGGGCTCCGCAAGCACTGGGGCGGCGATCCGGCGAACGACGATCCCGAGCGGCTGCCGATGCTCGAGGCCTTCTGCCGCTTCGCGGATCGCGATCCCGATCAGATCATCAAGGAGACGACGATGATCAAGGACGGAGAGCGGCGCATCCGGACGAAGGGACGCGAGCGCTATGCCGCGCTGATCGACGAATGGCAGGCAACGATCGAGGGCTCACGCCTGCGTAAGGGCAAGTGGGGCAACACCGTGCGCAGCTTTCTCATCCACAACGGCGTCCTCCTCGCCGCCGGCATGCAGACGTAGGCTGCGTGGGCATGGGAGACAAGTGGTCGGTAGCGGGAAGCCGGGAGAGGACGCGATTTCGATCCGGACGTGGCCCGGCCCAGCGACCGGATCTCGCCGACGACACGGTAGCAACGTGGTCTTCCAGCCCCTTCGACCCGCGTCGTGACGTCGCAGCGGTGCGCGCTGCAATCGACTACTGTTCGTTGCCGGAGTTCCCGTTGCGATCGGAAGCAAGCATGTAGCCCACGCCCTTCACTGTACGAATCAGCACCGGGTTCGACGGCTCTGCCTCGAGCTTGCGGCGCAGGCGCCAGATCCACACCCGCAGGTACTCCAACTCGCTCCTGAACTCCGAACCCCAGAGGTTCACCAACAATGATTCGTTCGTAATCGCGCGGCCCTGATGCATCGCCATCTCCCGCAGCAGCATCCATTCGGTGCGCGTCAGCATCACGATCTCGCCGCGCTTCCGCACCACACGACGATCGAGATCGACCTCGACTTCGCCGACTTGAATGACGTTCGACTGCGCTGCGGGCTCGACGCGCCGGCGGAGCACTGAGCGGATGCGCGCCGAAAGTTGGTCGAGGCT
>JBBSDV010000075.1:0-14452 GCA_038240335.1 Dehalococcoidia bacterium | reverse complement strand
CTCGCACCACCACGTTTGGGCGAATTGCGGGTCGAGGATCACGGCGCCGGCGACGACGGGGCCGGCAAGCGGCCCGCAGCCGGCCTCATCGACGCCGGCGACGTTCCGATAGCCCCGCTTCCATGCAGAGATTTCGGCGTTGAGCGTGGGCACTGCCGTGAAGACGCCCATCGGGGCGATGCTAGCACATCGGAGTTGGTAGTTGGAAGTTGGTGGTTCGTAGTTTGTAGTTCAAAGTTCCGTACGGACGTCGCAAGCGGGCGGAGATGCAGGCGGGGAGTGTCGAGAAGCACTGCGGTTTGCTGGGGTGTGGGGTTTCCCCCGCACTCCTCCTCTCGACTCCTAGGCGCATTACCGCATCGAACTACCGTTTGGGATCGCCACACTACAAACTACCAACGACAAACCGCGAACTTCACCAAGGAGCGCCACTATGCCCATCGTGAGAATTGAGATGTTTTCTGGCCGCACGCACGCGCAGAAGCAGGAGTTGGCACGGGCGATCACGGAGGCCGTCGCAAACATCGCCCACACGACGCCGGAGGCGACGATCGTCATCTTCGACGACGTCGAGCGGGAGAACTGGGCGCAGGCCGGGAAGCTCGCGTCGGACGACGAGTGACCCGCAGAAGAACCGGGTTTGCACCTATGCCCGCGGGTCGTGGAGCGAATTACGCTACGTGTGGGCGCCGATCCGATCGATCGGGGCCGTGGCGACGTATGATCAGAGAAGCCTGTCGCCGTGGAGTGTCAAGCGGCGGCGAACGCTCGTACCCAGAATTGCGTTACATCCTTATAGGGCTCTGTTATACTGGCCCACAACACCCCAGCCCCGAATGGTCGTCTCCGGGGAAACGGTTAGGCTTAACTCATGAGTTCTCGCTGGCTGCGAAACAGCTTCATTTACCTGCTCATTCTGGTCGCCGTCGTGGCGGTCGTGTTCTCCTTCTTCCGCGGCGGTGACAGCGCGAAGAGCAAGACTTTCAGCGAGGTCATCTCGGCCGGCCGTGAAGGCCGCCTCGAAAGCATCGAGGTGTCGGGAGAAAACCTCAACGTCAAGCTCAAGAACGACACCGCGAAGTACAGTTCGCGCGTCGGCAAGAACACCGACGTCGAGCAGACGCTTAAGGACAACGGCGTCGAGATCGGCGGCAACGACGACAAGTCGGTCGAGGTCAAGTACAAGGAACCGTCGGCCTACGGCGGCCTCTTCAGCATCTTGATCAGCTTCGCACCGATCCTCGTCTTCGGCGCCATCCTCATCTTCATGATGCGGCAGGCGCAGGGCTCGAACAGCCAGGCGATGAGCTTCGGCAAGAGCCGCGCGCGCATGTTCACCGGGAACAAGACGACGGTGACGTTCCAGGATGTCGCCGGTGTCGATGAGGCCAAGGAAGAACTCGCCGAAGTCGTCGAGTTCCTCAAGTATCCCGAGAAATTTGCATCGCTCGGGGCCCGCATTCCGCGCGGAGTGCTGCTCGTCGGCCCTCCCGGAACCGGCAAGACGCTGCTCTCGCGCGCCGTCGCCGGCGAGGCGGGCGTGCCCTTCTTCTCGATCAGCGGCTCCGAGTTCGTCGAGATGTTCGTCGGCGTCGGCGCCAGCCGCGTGCGCGACCTGTTCGATCAGGCGAAGCGCAACTCACCGTGCATCGTCTTTGTCGATGAGATCGACGCCGTCGGCCGTCAGCGCGGCGCCGGCCTCGGCGGCTCGCACGACGAACGCGAGCAAACGCTGAATCAGATTCTCGTCGAGATGGACGGATTCGACACGAACACGAACGTCATCGTCATCGCGGCGACGAACCGCCCGGACATCCTCGACCCGGCGCTGCTGCGCCCCGGCCGCTTCGACCGCCAGGTGATCCTCGATCGCCCGGACAGCCGTGGCCGCCAGATGATCCTCGAGGTGCACACGAAGGGCAAGCCGTTCGACAAAGACGTCGAGCTCGGCGTGCTCGCGAAGCAGACTCCCGGCTTCTCCGGAGCCGACTTGGCGAACCTGGTGAACGAAGCGGCGATCCTCGCCGCGCGACGCAACAAGAAGAAGATCGCG
Organism: Dehalococcoidia bacterium; assembly: GCA_038240335.1. GTDB lineage: Bacteria > Chloroflexota > Dehalococcoidia > DSTF01 > JACRBR01 > JBBSDV01. The sequence continues at coordinate 12,399 of JBBSDV010000075.1, read as the reverse complement.
ATGAGCGAATTCAACGAGGCCGTTGATCGCGTCATCGCCGGGCCCGAGCGCAAGAGCCGCGTGATCACGCCGAAGGAGAAGGAGATCATCGCGTACCACGAGTCGGGTCACGCGCTGGTCGGACACCTGCTCGTGAACGCCGACCCGCCGTACAAGATCAGCATCGTCTCCCGTGGCATGGCCGGTGGGTTCACCCGCTTCCTCCCCGAGGAAGACCGGCACCTGATGTCGAAGTCGCAGTTCAAGGACATGCTCGCGACGAGCCTCGGCGGCCTCTGTGCCGAAGAGTTGTTTCTTGATGGCGAGTCGACGACAGGACCGTCGGACGACCTGAACAAGGCAACGAACATCGCGCGCAACATGGTGACGCAATGGGGCATGAGCGAACGGCTCGGTCCGCGCACCTTCGGCAACAAGCAGGAGCTCGTGTTCCTCGGTCGCGAGATCGGCGAGCAGCGAAACTACAGCGAGAAGGTTGCCGAGGAGATCGACGAAGAGGTACGGCGTCTCGTCGACCACGCGTACCAGACGGCGCGCGCGCTGCTCATCGAGAACCGTGAGCGCATGGACCGGCTCGTGAAGATTCTGCTCGACGTGGAGAACGTCGAGGGCGACGACTTGAGGCGCATTCTCGACGGCCTCGACATCGAGAAGCCGGCACCGGACTCGCCGGTAGCGGAGTTGGCCGAAGAGCAGCGTGAGATCGATGGCAAGTCGGGGCAGCACCCGAAGCTCGGTCCTCCCGGCCTCGCCTGGGGTAGTCAATCGAACATCAACCTGGATGCCGACGGCCGCGAAAGCTAGGCCCGGCGCACAGCCGAGATGCAAGAGGACTCCCCATTCGGGGAGTCCTCTTTCGTTTGTGCCGCAGTAGTGAGGAAGCAACAGTTGTGTTGCTTGCGGACGTTGGTTAGTGAGGGAGTGGCGTGTGACGCGGCCTCTCGATTCGCATCACATGGCGAGATAAGGCGGGAGCGCAGTCGCCGCGTCGACTGCCGGCGGTTCCGGGTTGCCCCTCGAAAATCTTCTGATCCCACACTCAGCGTCCGGGTACGCACGAGCGGACACGGCGAGTGAGACCACGAGGTCGAGATCCGCCACGTGCAACGTCATCGCGACGCCAAAGAACCGCCAAGAGACAAGCACACCGCGAGGGCGCTGGTCCGCCAACCGCCCCATGATGCTGTAAGGGTCAGGTCTTCAGCCGGTCGCACGACCTTCGGTTGGTCGATCGAGGCAGTTTACGCACGGAGAGGCACGAGGAGGATCGCCGCCGATAAGGCGGTGATGACAGAGAAATGGAACTGATTCGATTCCAAAGCGTGCAGAAGGACTACGGGCACCGCGAGGTGCTGAGCGATGCGTCGTTCCGGATCAACGCCGGCGACAAGATCGGGCTCATCGGGCCGAACGGCGCCGGCAAGACGTCGATCGTGCGCATCCTGATCGGCGACGAGCACGCGAGCGGCGGTGCCATCACGCGCGCGCCTGGGCTGCGGGTGGGCTACGTGCCGCAGCATGTCGAGCACGACGACGGCGCCACAGTGCTCGATACGGTCCTCGGCGCGAACGCGCGGGCGCTCGCGGCGTTCCGCGTGCGTGAAGACGAACTGGCGGCCGCGCCGAGCGCCGGAATCGCCGCGGCTATCGACGCGTACGAGGTCGCCCGTGAGGCCTATGAAGCCGCCGGTGGCGACACGATGCGCGCCCGCGCGACAGGTATGCTCGATGCGCTCGGCCTCGCCGGCCGCGGCGAGCAGCTCGTCGGCTCGCTCTCCGGCGGCGAGAAGAACGTACTGTCGCTGACCCAAGCTTTGCTCGCGGAGCCGGATCTGCTCGTGCTCGATGAGCCGGGCAACCATCTCGACTTCGCCGGCATCACGTGGCTCGAAGGCTTTCTCTCGAAGTTCCGGGGCGCTGTGCTGATCGTCTCGCACAACCGCTACCTCCTCGACCGCGTCGCCCGCACGATTCTGCATCTCGAGGATGGCGCTGTGCGCACGTATGCCGGCAACTACTCGGCGTACCGGCAGACGCTGCTGCGCGAGAAGCTGAACCAGCAGGCGGATTACGTCGTCAATCAGCGCCGGCTGACGCAACTCGAGGAGTTGGTGAAGCGCTTCGAGGAGTTCGCGCGGCGCACCGCCGATCCGGCGTGGGGCAAACGGTTGCGCGCAAGAAAGTCCCAGCTCGCGCGCGAACAGGAGCAAGCGGTCGAGAAGCCAACGGCCGAGACGTCGCCGATCCGCATGAGCTTCACGAGCGAGGGAAGCCGCGCTGACATCGCGCTCCAGATCCGCGGCTACAGCAAGGCGTTCGGACCGCGCACCCTGTTCGAGGACGCGTCGCTCGAAATCGCATGCGGCGAGCGTGTCGTGCTTCTGGGGCCCAATGGCTGCGGCAAGACGACGTTGCTGCGCGAGATCGTCCGCGACGGCGCATGGGACCACGCATCACTGCGCGTCGGGCCGAGCCTGCGCGTTGGGTACTGCGCGCAGGAGCAGGAAGTGCTCGACGATGATCGCACCGTGCTTGGCGAAATGATCCGCGACGGCGACATCAGCCGCGACCGTGCCTTCGGTGTGCTCCGGCAGCTGCTGTTCGGCATCGACGATCTGTCGAAGCGCGTCGGCGATCTCTCGGGCGGCGAGCGGAACCGGCTGCAACTGGCGCGGCTGATAACGCAGCAGCCGGACTTCCTGATCCTCGACGAGCCGACGAATCATCTCGACATTCCTGCGTGCGAGGCGATCGAGGAAGCGCTCTTGGAGTTCAAGGGCACGATCCTCGTCGTATCGCACGATCGCTACTTCCTCGACAAGATCGCCGATCGCGTGATCGAGGTGCGCGACGGCGGATTCGTCTCGCACACCGGCAACTTTTCGGAGTACTGGGCGATGCGCCGCCCATCCGCAACGCGCGCCACGGCGCGCGTCGCTACTCGTGGCGCGAACCGGGAGCGGCCGGCGCGCGATCAGCGGGCGACGGGTGCGGCGGCCACGGCCACTGTCTCGGATACGCAGGCAAGGATCGAGGCAGGGGAGCGGGAAGCGACGGCGCTCGAACGGCGTGTCGCCGATGCGTTCAGCCGCGGTGATCATCGCGAAGGAACGCGGGCTGCGAAGCTGCTCGACGAGCAGCGATCGCGGATCGAGAAGCTCTACGCGCGCTGGCTCGCGGAGAACTGAGGCGCGCCGCCGGGCGCTCTGCGTCGGCGCTGGCGCGACATGCCGTCGTGAACGATCGCTCTTGCAGTTGAGCGAACGATCGCGAGTCTCGCTCCGCAGCAATTGTCACCGAATCGAACGGTCGGGCACGACATTCTCCGCGCGAGCGCCACGCCGCCGACGCTACGATTGAGACATGGCGGAGGCATTGCTCTGGATTGCGGCGGCGACGGCGTTGGCGTTCGTTGTCAATCTCGTGCCGGCGTTCACGCCGTCGACGTGGATCGTTCTGTCGTTCTTCTACATTCAGTTCGACCTGCCGCTGCTGCCGCTCGTCATCGCCGGCACGATCGCTTCGGCCGCGGGACGACTGCTGCTGGCCAAGGGCAGCGGCGGGGCTGGCCGGCGCTTCCTGCGGGGCAAACGGGGCGACATCGACGAACTCGGCGGCTTCCTGAACGACCATCAGCGGTGGCTCACGCCGATTGTGTTCGTCTACGCGCTGACGCCGCTGCCCACGAACAATCTGTTCGTCGCCGCGGGGGTCGCGGAGGTCAACCTCGTTCCCGTCGTCGGTGGGTTCCTGGCATCGCGGATGATCGCAAACACGCTGTGGATATGGACAGCGAGCCGATCAATCGATGACCTCGGCGCCGCGTTTCGTGGCTCGTTCTCGCCGCTCGGCATCGCGATCCAGATCGCGGGGGTGCTGAGCATCGTCGCGCTCTACCTGCTGCCGTGGGCGAGCTGGCTACGCCGGATGACAGGCGGCAAACGGCACGATATGTCGCCGGCCGCGCCGTAGCGGATAACGCACACGCGCAGTAGCATCGACGTTTTCACATTCAGCCGCCGGCGGTTAGTCGAGCTTGCTTCCGAACTCGGCGAGCCGCTGTTCGAGCCGGCGCTGCTGTACCGAGAGGGTAAGGTCGCCGCGCGTCTTCTCGAGGATGCCACGCACGGCATCGGTGGTGCGCCGCAAGCCGCCGGTCATCGCGTCCGGGTAGTCGACGGTGACGAGGACGGCGTACATCTCGTCCATCGCGCGCAGCCACTCCTCGCAGCGGGCGACATCCCCGGTGCGCAGCGTGTCGAGGAGGTGCCGGCGGAGCTCGCCGACCGCCTCGCCCATGCCGTTGAGGTATGCCGGTAGCTCGACATCGAGGGCGTCCGGCGTGGGCAGCTCGGCGCCCGAGATCAAGGCCAGCGTGATCGAGGCTTCGGCGTATTCCTTCTGCGAGTCGTGGACGAAGCCGGCATGATAGATGTCGCGGTGCTCCGCGAGGCTTGATTTCGCCTCCGCGAGCTTGGCACGCGCCTTGGCGGCGAGATCGGCGGCGGTGGCGAAATCGTCGCGATGGACGGCGCGGATCGCGTTGGCGGAGAAGCGAATCGCGTCGCGGCATAAGGGCAACGCCTGTTCCCGCGCGATGTTCTTCGATGCGAACTCCGCGCGTACGCGCTCCATGATTGTGTCGAGCGTGCGTCCTATGTCGGTCATAATGATGAGTGTAACGGCAGTTGGTAGTCTGTAGCTTGTCGTTCGTAGTTCGCGCTTCGCCGCACGGTTCGCCGCTACCTGACTCTGCGTGAGGTGAACGTTCGAGATGTGACGGGATGCCGGTGGTTCGCCGATGATCTGCTTATGAAGATGTTAGTCGTGGTGATGGTGTTAGTGAGCGTCGCCGCTTGCTCCGTCGCGCGCGTGCGGCCGGCAGTGCCGCAACGTGTCGACGCCGGAGCCGATCCCGTCCTCATCGCGGCGGGCGACATCGCCTCTTGCAGCGCCACCGGCGACACAGCGACGGCGGCGATTCTCGACACACTGAGCGGCACGATCGCGACGCTCGGGGACAACGTCTACGACTCGGGCACGGCGGCCGAATTCACGAACTGCTACGGGCCGACGTGGGGCGTGCATCTCGCCGATACGCGTCCGGCGACAGGGAACCACGACTACGTGACGCAGAACGCGAGCGGCTATTTCGCGTACTTCGGCGCAGCGGCAGGTGATCCCGCAACGGGATACTACAGTTACGACCTCGGTACGTGGCACGTTGTTGCGCTCAACAGCAATTGTGCGAACGTCGGAGGCTGCGGGCAGGGCTCGCCTCAGGAGACGTGGCTCCGTTCGGATCTCGCCGCGCATCCCGCCGCGTGCACCCTCGCGTACTGGCACCACCCGCGGTACAGCTCCGGCGCCTCGCACGGCAACCAGACGTTCATGCAGCCGATCTGGCAAACGCTCTACGACTACGGTGCGGACGTCGTGCTCGGCGGTCACGAGCACAATTACGAGCGATTCGCCCCACAGGGCGCTCTCGGCGGCGCCGATCCATACGGCATTCGCGAGTTCGTGGTCGGTACGGGCGGCCGTAGTCACTACGGCTTCGCGGCGGCGATCCCGAACAGCGAAGTGCGTAACAGCGACACCTTCGGCGTGCTCGCGCTGACGCTGCATGCCGGCAGCTACGACTGGGAGTTCCTGCACGAAGCTGGCGCAACATTCACGGACAGCGGCAGCACAGTTTGTCACGGCGCCGCACAGCCAGTGATGGGCGGAGCGGATCTAGATGGCTGATGTCGGCTCCACGTGCCGATGTTAGATGTTGGACATGCGATGCACACAGATACCCGAGACGGCGCGCCATTGTCCGATCCTGCGCGCCTTCCCGGTTAAACAATAAGCTCGCGATCTCTGCGCCTTCGATGTAGATATCCCTGCCGTGCCTGTTGCTCGTCCAGCAGCGCGCTAAGCGGCGGTCGCAACCTTTTGCGTGCTGCACCGAACTAACGAGCGTACCGCTGCGGGTGGGGACTGTGCGCGACGCTATTCGGCCAGCTCGCCGATGTTCGCGCGCAGCTTTTCGATCGCGTCGCAGAGGTCGTCGACGTCGGCGGTCGTGCCGAGGAAGACCTCGTGCGGGAGCCAGATCATCTCCTTCCACGCCGCCTTCTCGGCGACCGGGCAGTGCGTCTGGCTGTAGTCGACGGCGATCGGGGCATCCTTCCAGGCGAAGAGCGGCGCCTGGTACACGGGGGTGTAGAACGCGCCGTACAGCTTCATCCCCTCCTTGTGCAGCGCCCATGCGAAGCGATCGCGGGAGATGCCGCGCCACGCGTTTTCGTCGTACCGGAGGATGACGCCGTAGCCGGACTTCGTCGTCATTCGCTCGTCGTGCGCCAGCGTGCCGACACCCTCGATCTCGGCGATCCGTTGCTCGAAGTGGGCGATGTTGGCGTTCCGGCGGGCGATCTGCTCCGGCAGGCGTTCGAGCTGCGCCAGCAGAACGGCGGCCTGGAACTCGGTGATCCGATAATTCCAGCCGAGCATCGTGCCCTCGGCGGCCTGCCGGTCCGTTGTTGAGCCGCGGCCGGAGTTCACGTACGCATTGCAGCGTGCCGCATACGTCTCGTCGTTGGTGATGATGATGCCGCCCTCGCCGGCGGTCATCAGCTTCGATGACTGAAAGCTGAAGCAGCCCACGTCGCCGAGCGTGCCGGCACCCCGTTCGCGCCAAAAGCCGCCGTGCATATGCGCACAGTCCTCTATGACGACGAGCTTGCGCGCCGCCGCGATCTCGCCGATGCGATCCATGTTCGCCATGCGGGAGCCGAGGTGCACGGGGAGGATCGCGCGCGTATCGGGCGTGATGTGCCGTTCGATCTGCGCGACGTCGATGCACCACGTGTTCGGATCGACGTCGACAAACACGGGCTTGAAGCCCTGCACGAGCGCCGCGAACGCGGTTGCGTAGAACGTCAGCGCCGGCACGAGCACTTCGTCACCGCGCTCGAGGCCGGCGGCCCGGAGCCCTACTTCGAGCGCCGTCGTGCCGCCGGTCGTGCAGATGCCGTACGTGGCGCCGTGGTAGGCGGCGAAGCGCTCCGCGAACTCGCCCGCCATGACGTTAGGCGAGGGGAAGCCGCCCCAGTTCCCGCTTTCGAGGACACGCGTGACGTTGGCGAGCTCACGCTCGTCGTGCTGCGGCCACTCCGGCCAGGGTTTCGTCCGCAGCGGCGTGCCGCCGCGCAGTGCGAGTATTGCCATGCCGGCATCGTAGCGGGTGCGTGAGAGATGCGGGAGGTGGGGAGGCGGGAGTCGGACGCCGGAGGTCGGAGGCGGCAGCGCGGCGGCAGAGAGAGATCGAGGATGGAGGGCTGCTACGTTGCGACGTGGCGTCGAGCCGTCGTCGGTTAGCTTCGGCGGGCGCGCATGTTGCGGAGCTTGGCGCGCAGGCCGTAGCGGACGTTGTAGTGGGCCTGGGATGCCAGCCAGTCGAGCGTGTGGAAGGCGATTGGCAACAGGCGCTCGATCGGCTGACGGAGCACGCTTTCGGGATGGCGGCAGAACTCGACGAGGGGCTGCAGCGTGTTGTCCCACGTGAACTCCTCGCGGAGCCGGTGCAGGTTCTGCCTGCAGAGCGCGCGCAGCTCCTTGTCGTCGGTGAGCCGCCGGATCGCATCGACGAGCGCATCAAGATCCGCCTCGGGGACCGAAATGCCGAGCGGCTCCTTGTCGACCATCTCCGAGACGACGTCGCCACGGGTGCAGATGATCGGCACCTCGCCCCAGAACAAGTCGAGGTAGCGCACGCGGAACGAGTAGCGCGTCTCGAGACCGTCGAAGTAGGTGCAGACGCCGATGTCGGACTCGAGCAGGTACTGCTCCGTCTGGGCGTCGCTGGCCCATCCGAAGTTGAAGAAGACGCTCTTGTCGAGAATGCCCAGCTGCTGGCACTGCTCGATCGCCGCACGCGTTGCGCCGCCGCCAAGTCCTTCAAGCGGCTTTGAACCGAAACTATCCGGGTGTTCGGTGCCCATGAAGACGAGCTTGATGTCGTCACGCTCAAGGCTGAGGCGATGCATGGCGCGGATCAGCACGTCGAGGTCGTACCATTCGACGATCGTGCCGTTCCACAGCAACACGGTGTCCGTTTCGCGAATGCCGGGGATCATGCCCTTCATCAGCGGCGCGGCGGGTCGCGGGGCGACGTCGCGGGTGCCGAGCGGCGCGATCTTGATCAGCCGCTCGAGCGTCGGGTCTTCGTCGTAGGCGCGCGGCGTGATGAACCCGAGCGTGCCCATGATGCCGGTCACGAGATCGCGCTGGCGCTCGTTCGAGCATAGGATCAGGTCCGCGGCGGCCATCTGCGCCATCAGATTCTTGCGCCGCGGTTCGATCCATGCTTTGCGGTGGGTCTTGCTCGGGTCGCTCTTCGACATCTCCATCCACTCGGTGAAGAATGGCGTGTAGAGATCGAGCACGCGGCGCGCCTTCCGTGCGAAGGGCAGCAGCTTGAGGGGGAATTTCGCGGCGACGATGATATCGGCGTCGCCGACGAGCTTCGCCAGCTCGCGCTGATCGGGCTTGACGACCCTGAAGTTGACGCTCGCGGGATCGAGATCCGAAGGCAGCTTGGGCGGCAGCACGAGCGTCACTTCGTCGTCCGGTAGATGCTTCTGGAGGACGCGCGCGATGTTGTAGCTGCGCATGCCGGGACTGGCCATCCTGGTGCCGACGATCGCGTGGCAGAGCACGAGGATCTTCCTCATCGCATCCACACGCCGACGGCGCGCGCGGCGAGCCACTGACTCCACGCGCCGGCGAGAAGGATGCTGCGGCGCCACTTCGGCAGGGCGCTGGAGGTCGGATTCCGGCAGAAGTCGACGATGGGCTGGAGCGAGACATTCCACGTCATGCGCTTGTTGTTCTCACGAATGTTTGCCTTGCACTGATCGTAGAAGGCGCGATCATCGAGCAGCTTCTCGATCGCGTCCGCGACGGCGCCGACATCCTCCTGCGGCACTGCGATGCCGAGCTGCCGATCGCGCACCATATCGGCGAAGACGTCGCCCTCCGTGCAGATGAGCGGCAACTCGCCCCAGAAGACGTCGACGAAGCGTGTGCGCAGCGAAAAGTGCGTTTCGAGGTTGTCGAAGTACGTGCAGACGGAGAGATCCGCCTCGAGCATGTAATCCTTGATCTTGTCGTACGGCACCCATGTCAGGTCGAAGAAGACGGTGTTGTTGTAGAGGCCGAGTTCCTTGGCGAGGTCGACCGTCTCCTGGAAGCGCTTGCCGAGTCCCATCGCGCCGAGGCCGGGATATGCGCCGCCGACGAAGACGAGCTTCACGTCGTCGCGATGCTCGCGGATGCGGGCGAGCGCGCGGAGCAGCGTCAGCGGGTCGTACCACTGAAGGATGCCGCCGTTCCAGAGGATCAGCTTGTCGGTGGTGCGGATGCCTGAATAGACGCCCTTGAGGACGGGGCCGCCCGCCTTCAGCAGCGGATCGCCGCGAACCCCGTGAGGCGCGGGCGCGATGAGGTGGCGCATGCTCGGATCGACGTCGTACGCGGCGGGGTCGATGAGGCCGAGGCCGATCGATGCGCCGACGTAGTAGTCCTTCTGGCGATCGTTCGCGCAGACGATCAGATCGCCGTAGAGCAGCTCGGCGCCGATGCGCCGCCGTGCGCCGGACATCCATGCGGCGCGTTTGCGCTTGCTCTCGCCTAGCGCGTCGCGGCTGTTTTCGAGCCATTCGATGAAATAGATCGTGTAGTAGTCGAGAACGAACTTCTTCCACGGAAAGGCGAGCATGGCCAGCGGCGGAAAGTCGTTGGCGATGAGCACGTCGTTCGACCAGAGCAGGCCGGGGAGGCTCTTCAGCGTGAACTTCGCGATCGTGTACGGCAGCGCGGCATCGTCACCTTCTACCGCCGTCTCGTGCGAGGCACGGCCGCTGCCGGGGATGCCGAGCGTGATCTGCGCGTCCGGCAGTTCCTCGGCGAGCACTTCGGCGATGTGGCGGGCGCGAATACCGGGACTCGACATCCGAGGCCCGAACACGGCGCGGCAGAGAACGAGAATGCGCTTTGGTCGCTGACTGCTCGTTGGGGGCTGCACAGACCTCTTTCCGGTGCTAACGCGCGGCGGGCAGCCGCCAGTCGATGCGTCGGACGATGTTAGCCCAACTATACATATCGAGAAAGCCGGCCGGTACAGCGCGGCTGCTCTCGAGCGAGGGATTGCCGGGCAGGCGCGCGACGAATGCTTCCCAATCATCGGCGATCGAGAGCAGGTCTCCGCACACGCTTCGGTCGATTCCCTCCGCGCCGATGCTCGTCGACACGACCGGCGCGCCACAGGCGATCGACTCGAGGACCTTGAGCCGCGTGCCGCCGCCGCTGGTGATCGGCACGAGTACGTCATCGGCGGCGTTGATGTAGGACGCGATCGACGGCACGGCGCCGACGAACCTGAGGCGCGCATGGCGATAAGTCGAACGCAGGCGTTCGATGTCGCCCTTGCCGGTGACGACTAGCTCGTACGGTCGATCCTGCGCATCCAGGCGCGGGATGAGCTCTCGCGCGATGACGGCGAGCGCGTCGCGGTTCGGACCATAGTCGAGCTGCCCGAAGAACAGATGCAGTACGGTGCCGGCAGCAATGCCTAGCTCGCTGCGGACGGCGGCGCGGGCAGCTGCATCTGGATGCATCGCATCAGGATCGACGCCGTTCGGCACGACCTGCAGCTTCGTGGCCCGCACCCCGGTTGCGATGAATCGCCGGCGGTCATCCTCCGACACGACGAAGATCTGCGTGGCCACGCGGGTCACGAGCGATTCATACGCGGCGATTGCCCGCCAGAAGCGCGTGCCGGTGCTGCGGTAGCGGTCGCCTTCCACGTTCGGCGCATCGAGGATGAGCGGCAAACCGAAGCGTCGCGCGAGCAATGCGCCGTGCAGCCCCGACCACGCGTATTCGATCAGGATCACATCCGGCCGCTCGTCGCGAATAATCGCGAAGGCCCGGCGAAGGAATCCAGGGGAGACGATCTGGTGACGCCGGCCCGCTGGGGTTGTTTGGTACATGGTCGCGGGCAGATCGCAGCCTTCGTAGGCGGATGATCGCGGAGTCAGGAGGACGACGGTGTGCTCGACGGCCAGGTGCTTGATCAGGCTGACGGCGCGGCGGCGGCCACCCTCGTCGGCGGGCACGATGGGGTACGGCACGATCATCAGGATCTTCACGACGTCGCACCGCGCGGGCCATCGCGGCCGCGGACAGCGTCGACGATGCCCGCTGTCCGGCCGCGCAGCTCGGGCCAGTTCCGCGCGGCCCCCGCCTTCGCCATCTCGTACGGAAACAGCACCACGAGTTGGCTCGCAAGGGCGATCCAGCGTTGGACGCCCTGCACGTTCCGGTGCAAAAAGTGCCAGCGATTGCGGGTGAAGTAGTAGGCCTGCGCGTCGTTGAGGCGGTTCGAGCCACGCTCGCCGGCCGCCGCCGACACCTTGTGCCGGACGGAGGCGGACGCCACGGTGACGCTGTGATATCCGGCTGCGCGCGCCCGCTCGCAGATGTCGACATCCTCGAAGTAGTGAAAGTACCGCTCATCCAGGTCGCCCACGCGCTCAAGCACGGCGCGGCGGATCGCGATTGCGGAGCCGCTGATGTAGTCGCACGCTTGATTCGTGGCCTGGACGCTTCTCGATCGGAAGCGGTTGTGGCGCGTGTACCCGAGCGTGCGCTGCAATGTGCCGCCCGCCGACCAGACGAGCGTCGGATCGTCGTAGTACGTGACGACGGGGCCGGCGATGCCGGCGCGGGGCTCTGCGTCGAAGGCGGCGAGTAGGTGCGTGGCGAGATCGGGTGCGACGGTCGTGTCGTTGTTGAGCAGCAAGACGACGTCTGCGCCGCGTTCGAGCACGGCGCGTGCGCCCGCGTTGCAGCCCGCCGCGTAACCACGATTGTCCGGGAGCGCGATGATGCGGGCGCCGGGACACGCTGCGGCAGCGGCCACGGCATCGAAATCGCCGGGACCGTTGGTGACGACCACGATATCGAGTTCGAGGTAATCGAGCTGCGCCAGCGATGCGAGGCACTCCCGCGTGTCGGCCATGCCGCGCCAGTGCACCACGACGACGCCGACGCGGCATGTTGGCTCGGCGGTCACGGGGCGTACCGGTAGATGCGATCGGCCGCCGTCAAAGCGGCATGCGCTTCCGCCGCATCGGCGGGTTCGAGGGAGCGTACCGTGCCGACAGGGAGATAGAGCTGCGTCAGTTGTTCCAACCGCGAGTCACCGAAGAAGGTCAGGCCCTTCGGCGCGTTCACGACATACAGGATGCCGCCGGCTGGCGGCACCGGCGCGTCTCGCCGAACCGCCTCGGCGAATTGTTGGTCGCGAGACGAGTCTCGCGACGTCGTTCGAACGTGGATGTGGGT
>JBBSDV010000074.1:0-14655 GCA_038240335.1 Dehalococcoidia bacterium | reverse complement strand
GGTGCGCGTGGGCCTGCTGTGAGAGTCTCTCAATCGCGCCCTGAATCCGGCGATCGCCGCCCGCTCGTACGTTATGCTGAGAAATAACGCCAGAGGAGAGGTCCATGCCAGACGTCGGCGTACCGGAACTGCTGATCATCGCCGTTATCGTGCTCCTGCTGTTCGGGCCGTCTAAGGCCGCCGACCTCGGGGGCTCGCTCGGCAAGAGTATTCGCGAGTTCCGCAAGGCGACGCGCGAGGACGACGATTCTCCGCAGCCGACGCTTGCCGCGACGACCCAGAGCGCGGTGTCCGGAACGTCGACGTCCATGCAGGCGCCGTCGGCCGACACGCGCTGCTGCGCGGAATGTGGCGGACTCAACACGACAACGCAGAAGTTCTGCAGCACCTGCGGCGTCTCGACGGTCGTGCCAGCGGCGTAGGCGGAATGGCGCGAGCGCTTTGGTTCCTCTCCGATCACTCCGTGTTCTCTGTGGCCATCGTGGAACGTCCCCCCGCGCAACCTTGTGGGTCATCCAGAAGTTGCCTCGATGCCCCGCCCCTGTTACGCTGCACCCGACAAATATGAGGAGAGATACGATCACATGCCGCTGACCGCAGAACGCAAGATCGAGATCATTGGCGAGCACAAGGGCCACGAGACCGACACGGGCTCGGCCGAGGTGCAGGTTGCGCTTCTGACGGATCGGATCAACGGCCTGACCGAACACCTCAAGGTGCACCGGCACGACTACCACACCCAGCGCGGGCTCCTGAAGCTCGTCGGGCAGCGGCGTCGCCAGCTCGCCTACCTCAACAAGAAGGATGTGACGCGCTACCGCGCGATCCTCGCAAAGCTCGGCCTCCGCAAGTAACGGGACAATCCCGGCGGGGGCCGCGCCATTTTCGCTCGAGTCAGGGACTCGCGCGCGTACGGAAGCAGGCGGTGACCTAGACCGCCGAGATGGTCGGCCCAAATGGGCGACCCGGCTAGTCAGCCTCGAGCAACGGGCATGTGGACGACGTTCGCAAGGCGCGAACTGCCCGACGATCCCCCACCTCGAGCCCTCGACACAGCCGCGGAGAATCTGCCGCTGCACTCGCACACCACCCCGGTACGACTACACTCGCACTCGTAGCCACCAACACAAAGGACGGAGGTTCCTGATACATGGCCATGCCCGACATTAAGACATTCACCCGCGAGCTCGGCGGCAAGACGCTGAGCATCGAGACGGGCCGCATCGCCGGACTCGCCGGCGGCGCAGTCTGGATCCGCTACGGCGACACCGTTGCGCTCTGCACGGCGACGATGGCCCGCCAGCCGCGCCCCAACATGGACTTCTTCCCGCTGACCATCGACTTCGAGGAGAAGATGTACGCCGCGGGCAAGATCCCCGGCTCGTTCTTCCGTCGCGAAGGACGCCCCAGCACCGAAGCCATCCTCAGCGCCCGGCTGACAGATCGGCCACTGCGCCCGCTCTTCCCAAAGGGCATGCGCAATGAGGTGCAGATCGTCATCACCGTGATGGCGGTCGACAAGGAGAATGACCCGGACGTCCTCGGCACCGTCGGCGCGTCCGCCGCGCTCTGCATCTCCGACGTGCCGTTCGCCGGCCCCGTCAGCTCCGTGCGCGTCGGCTACATCGACGGCGAGTACGTCGTCAATCCGACGTTCCAGCAGCTCGAGGACAGCCTCATCGACATCGTCGTCGCCGGCACGAAGAACGCGATCATGATGGTCGAAGCGGGCGCCAACGAAGCACCGGAGGAGATCATCCTCGGCGCGATGGAGTTCGCCCAGCAGCAGAACCAGATCCTGATCGAGCTCCAGGAAGAGATGATCGCGGCGTTCCACCCCGTCAAGTGGGAGTTCACGTCGCCCGCGCTGCCGGACGACCTCAAGAAGAACGTCTTCGCCGACCTCGCCGGCAACGTCGAGGAGTTCCTCGCGCTGGCGAAGGACGAACGGCAGGGCGCGCTCGAGGATCACAAGACCACCCTCGTCGCGAAGTACGGCGACGAGTACGGCGAGAAGGCCGTCGGCGACGCGCTCGATGCGTTCGTGAAGAACACCGTACGGCAGTCGATCTTGGACGACGACAAGCGGCCCGACGGTCGGCGCTCGAATGAAGTACGGCCGATCTGGTGCCAGGTCGGCGTCCTCCCGCGAGTCCACGGTACGGGGCTGTTCACGCGCGGCCAGACGCAGGTGCTCAGCATTACCACGCTCGGTGGCGTCGGCGATGCCCAGCGCCTCGATAACCTCTCGCCGAACGACTCCAAGCGTTTCATGCACCACTACAACTTCCCGCCGTACTCGGTCGGCGAGACGGGCCGCATGGGCGGCGCGGGGCGGCGCGAGATCGGCCACGGCGCCCTCGCCGAGCGCGCGGTATCACCGGTGCTGCCGAGCGTCGACGACTTTCCGTACACCATCCGCATCGTCTCGGAAGTGCTCTCCAGCAACGGCAGTACGTCGATGGGCAGCGCCTGCGGCAGCATCCTCTCGCTGATGGACGCCGGCGTGCCGATCAAGTCGCCCGTGGCGGGCGTCGCGATGGGCCTGATCATAGGCGGCGACGGCAAGTACAAGGTGCTCACCGACATCGCCGGCCTCGAAGACAACATGGGCGATATGGACTTCAAGGTCGCCGGTACCGAAGAGGGCATTACCGCCCTCCAGATGGACATCAAGATCCAGGGCATCCCGATGGCGGTGCTCCGCGACGCCGTCATGCAGGCGCGCGTCGGCCGTATGCACATCATGGGCAAGATGCTCGAGGCGATCGAGGAGCCGCGCAAGGAGATGTCTCCCTACGCGCCCCGCATGCACCGCCTGCAGATCGATCCCTCCAAGATCGGCACGGTAATCGGCCCGGGTGGCCGCGTCATCCGCTCGATCATCGAGGAGACGGGCTGCACGGTCGACATCGAGGACGACGGTTCGGTGTTCATCGGCGCGACCGACGAGCAGTCGGCACAGCGCGCCATCGCGATCATCGAAGGCATGACGAAGGACGTCGAGGTCGGCCAGATTTACACCGGCCGCGTCGCCCGGATCATGAATTTCGGGGCGTTCGTCGAGATCGCGCCCGGCAAGGACGGCCTCGTCCACATCAGTGAGCTCGCGGACTTCCGCGTGCCGTCGGTCGAGGACGTCGTCAATATCGGCGATGAAGTGCAAGTGATGGTCACCGAGGTCGACTCGATGGGCCGTATCAACCTCTCCCGCAGGGCAGTGCTCTCCGGCGAGACCGACCCCGCGGCCGTCGTGGCTCGACAGCAGGCCGAGCGCAACAGCCGGCCCCCTCGCGAGGGCGGTGGTGACCGCGGCGGCCCGCGTGGCGGTGGCGGCGGCGGTGGTGGCGGCGGCGACCGAGGTGGTCCGCGCGGCGGCGGTGGTGGGTACGGCGGCGGCGGCGGCGGTGGCGGTGGCGGCGGTCGAGACCGGCGGCCCGGTGGCGGCGGCGGCGGTGGCTATGCCGGCGGTGGCAACGGCGGCCCGGCTCGCAGCGCCGATGGCGGCCGCGCCCCCGGCCTCCGCGGCGATGGCCCTCCCGGCCCCCCGAAGGCGCCCTTCACGAACGACTAGCGGCGGCCACTGCGACGGCTGGAAGTCGGAAGCGGGACGCGGGACGGGAAGTTGGACCAGAACGAGTAAACTACAGAGGCCGGATGACATCCGGCCTCTGTTCTCGCCCTCGAATCATTGAGGGCCCCCTCCCCGCCGCAGATCCAGCTTCGGCTCCGTGCGCCTGCCTCTCTCGACTGTGGTCGCCGTTCCCGCTTCCCGCTTCCCGCTTCCCGCTGCCCGCTTCATACTGACGCCATGCCCGAGATACCCGACCTGGAGGCGATACGCAGCTTCCTTAACGAGCGCATCGTCGGCGTCGAGATCACCCAGGCGCGGGCGCTGATCCCGTACATTCTCCGCGTGCCGGGCGCCGACTTCGAGGCGACGCTGACGGGCAATCGCTTCGGCTACGTGCTGCGGCGCGGCAAGTTCCTGCTGTTCCCGCTCGCCGACGAGCGCGTGCTCGTCATCAATCCGATGCTGACCGGGCGCTTCCAGTACGTGCAGCCCAAGGCGAAGGTCGCCGCGAAAACGTGCATCAGCATGATGTTCGAAAACGGCTGGCAGCTGCGCTACGCCGACCGCATGTTGATGGGCAAGATCTACATCGTGCCCGCCGACGAGATGATGTCGGTGCCGATGTTCGCTGACATGGGACCGGACGCGCTCGAGGTCACGGAGGAGGAGTTCCGGCAGCGCATCCGCAAGCATCCCGGCGCAATCAAGAACGTGCTGACTAATCACAAGTTCATCGCGGGCGTTGGCAACGCCTACTCGGACGAGATCCTGTGGGAAGCGCGGGTCGAGCCGTTCCGCAAGCGGTCGACGATGTCCGACGACGAGATTGGGTCGCTCTACCGCGCGCTGCATACGGTGATGGATCGATCGATCCCCATCGTGACGGAGCACTTCCGTGAGTCGCTCGACTACGAAGAGTGGCGAGAGCACCTGAAGGTGCATCGAAAGGGCGCGCCGCCGGGCGCTGACAAGGACACTGGCCGCTGCCCCCGCTGCGGCACGCATATCACGGAGATCACGCCGAACCAGCGCATCACCAGTTGGTGCCGGACGTGCCAGCGGTAGTCGATTGGGTCGTTGGAAGTCAGAGGTGGGCGGTTGGAAGTGAGAGGTGAGAAATGAGGCAAGTTGGTGCCATCGGCATCCCTAACCCTGACCACTGCGTGTCGTCACTCTCTGTCCAGGGGAGAGGGATCAACACGCGGGTTCCGCGATTCGTACGCGCCGCTGCGTCACCTCTGCGCCCTGCAACATCCCGTCTCCAACGCCTAGCTTCCGCGGCGAACTGCCTGCGCTAGGCCGTACGGCCACCAACCCCTACACTTCGTCCCAACCACAACAAAAAGGAGACACACCGATGCCCGACATCAGAGACCTGGCGGAGCGGCTGTGGAACGGGACGCTCGAGTCTTCCGAGGCGCATCCGGTGACGGCGCAGTACACCGAGGGGCAGGAGCTCCTCGACGGCGTGCTCTTCTACAAAGGGTTCGCCAGCGTCAACACGATCGACACCGGCGACGCTCTCGTCATGCTCGACACGGGCGCGTTCACCGACACGGCTAAGGTCTTCGAGGCCGTCCGCAAGTGGCGACCCGATCGGCGGCTCGCCGCCGCAGTCTTCTCGCATCATCACGTCGACCACATCTTCGGTGTAGGCCCGTTCGAGCGCGAGGCCGACGAGAAGCGCTGGGCACGGCCCCTCGTCTACGGCCATGCCGGTCTCGGCGCGAACTTCGATCGCTATAAGAAGACGCAGGGGTGGAACACCGCAATCAACATCCGCCAGTTCGCCTTCCCGATGCGCACGCTCGGCACAGGTCAGACGCCGGGCCGCGGGTTCTCGTGGCCGGATCAGTTCCGCTACCCGGATGTGACGTACGACAACGCGCTGACGTTCCGCAACGGCGACCTGACGTTCGAGCTGCGGCACGCCCGCGGCGAGACCGATGATGCGACGTGGACGTGGATCCCGGAGCGAAAGCTCCTGGCGCCGGGAGATCTGTTTATCTGGGCCGCGTCGAACGCCGGCAATCCGCAGAAGGTGCAGCGCTATGCGGGCGAGTGGGCGACGGCGCTGCGGCAGATGTGCGCGCTCGGCGCGGAGACGATGCTGCCGGGGCACGGCATGCCGATCTTTGGCGCCGACAGGATCGCGACGGCGCTCACCGACACCGCCGACCTGCTGGAGTCGCTCGAGGGACAGGTGCTGGCGCTGATGAACGCCGGTGCGCCGCTCGATCGCGTGCTCCACGAGGTCGTGATGCCGCAGCACCTCCTCGACAAGCCGTACCTGAAGCCGGTGTACGACCACCCGCAGTTCATCCTGCGCAACATCTGGCGGCTCTATGGCGGCTGGTACGACGGCGAGCCCGACAACCTGCTGCCGGCGCCGCGTGCCGAGCAGGCGCGTGAGTGGGTAATGATGGCAGGCGGTCTCGACAAGGTGCTCGCGCGCGCCGGCGAGCTGCAGACGGAGGGCAACCTGCGCCTCGCGTGCCACATCGTCGAATACGCGGTGCTCGCCGAACCCGACTCAAAGGAGGCGCATGCGCTGCGCCGCGACGTCTACGCCGCGCGCGCGAAGGGCGAGTCGTCCTCGATGTCTCGCAACATCCTCAACCACGCCGCCCTCGCCAGCGATCAAGGCAAGCGGGATCTCGCGGGGCAGTACTAGACTCGAAGCACCCGCCGGGCGCCGTCTGAGCGTCACCGGCGATGCAGTCCTAGGTCGAGTGTCTATGCCTCGGGTAACTGCGCACGCCGTGCCGCATATGAATGACGTATCGCTGCATTCGCGGCTCGCGACGAACCATGCGCTTCTTTGCCAGACCGAACACACCCATCTTCACGCCAGCTTCGCGTCGAACCCGCCAACGTGGCTTTCCCGCACCGGTGCCACGTCATTGCAACGCGCGAATTAACACTTGCATAGCACTTCGCGGCGATGCGCCTCCGATACCAATAGCGAGGGCCGAAATGGAAAACGGCCGGGGATGCGCCGCACCAGCTGTCCGTTGGGCTCCCCGCGGCGCGGCAATGGCGCGGCAATAACGTGAGGTGCGAGATGGGAACTTACGTATCGATACTAAACTGGACGCAACAACCACGGCCGACGGCCACCGATCTTCGCGCTGCGATCCTGCGGCATGACGCGACTCTGCGCCGCCGCGGCCTGCACTCGATCGTGCTCCTGCCCGATCGCGGCGAGTGCATGGCCGTGATCATCGCGGCCGTGCGCGATGCGCGCGATATTGAGCCGCTCGCGACGTCGATCCTGCCCGGCGTGCCGATAACGATCGAGTCGCTGCTGTTCGACGATGGGACCGTCGCGCCGCCGCCGCCCCGACCCGCGTGCATCGAACGGGCTTATCTCGATTCCGTGCTAGAAGCCGTCATCGCTGGCTGAAGCGCGTGGCAGATCGACGGCATCCGGATCGATAGGAAGGCGATGGGCAGTTACCGTCAATTCGCAATACGGTTGCAATCCGCTCGGCGGTATTCTCGTCCGATGATGATCGTGATGCCGCTTACCACTGGCGCCGGTGATCCTTCGAGCGTTACGACCGTGATCGCGGCGCTCGGGATGCTCGCGACGTACGCCAGCTTTCGGACGAAGCGCCGGCGCAAATAACTGACGCAGGCCTGCCGCCAAACGTCACTCCCACGTCACGTCGCCACTAACATCACCGGCGTGCGGCTTCGATGTAAAGACTGCATATTCTCGTTTCGAAGCCGCGATCGAGCCGTTGTCCCCGTGGCCCGGATACACCGCCGTTGCGTCGGGCAGCGTCAGAAGCCGCGACGCGATCGAGTCGATCATTTCTTTCAGCGCGGCAGGACTGTCCGACCGTCCGGGCCCGCCCGGGAATAGAGTGTCACCGGAGATCAACACCGGGCCGTCGCCGCGCTCGACGAGCAGGCAGATGCTTCCGGGCGTGTGTCCCGGCGTATGGATCACGCGCACGCTCGATTCGCCGAATGGTACGACGTCGCCGTCGTTCAGCGTGTCGAACACCTTCGCGGCGTACGGCGCGCGATCGGCCTCGTGGCACCACACCGGCGCGGCAAGTGACTCCTTCACGAGATCAATCGCCGCCCAGTGATCGGCATGGCGGTGCGTGACGATGATCATCTGGACGTCGGTCTCGCGCGCCGCCTCGATCGCCCGCTCGCTTTCAAACGGTGCATCGACGAAGATCGATTGCTTCGTCGAGCGGTCGACGATGACGTACGCATTGTTGGCATAGGGCCCGAGCGGGCCGACCTTGATCACGTCAGTTGCCATGGCGCTGCTCCTTCGTGTTGTCGGGTGACGTTCGCCGTCAGTGTAGAGCCTTCTGCGGAGAGCGCACTGGCACGCGCCGACACGGCGGCTGAACTCGATCTCTCGCGGCAGCCCTACAAGATTCTTCGCTGGCGCTCAGAACGACAATTCCCGGTGGACGGCGGGAGAGTGCATCGCGGATGCTCGCTCGATATCGAGCCGACCAAGCAGATCAGCGCCCGATACCGATGAGTCGCCGCGGATCGAGCACGCTGGTGCGTCCGTCAGTCCGACGGAAACGCCGCCGGAAAGTGCTGCCGATCGAGACGCAGGATCGCAGCATAGCGTTGTGCGTTCGTCAGGTCGCGGTGCTCGCGCGAACTCCGATATCGATTGAAGGCGTCGAGCATCTTGTCGGCGATCAGCTCCATGTCGAAGCCGAGGATGTACCGCTCGCTCATCTCGCCGAGCGCCTCCATGTACACCTCGAAGTAGTCCGCGAGCTTCGTCAGCGTGTCTGGCTGATGCGCGCAGCCCGTGTGCTCGTCGCGCGCCGCCATCCGGTACATCGTTTTGCCCGTCGTCACGTAGTAGGCCGCATCGACGGAAGGCGCAGCAGTACCACGGCGCAACGGCGTACGCGCCCGCGTCCGGCGCGGCTGCAGACTCGCCGGAAAGACGCTGCTCATAAACAGCGCGTTGTCAGCGTACGCGCGGTACGCCTCGAAGACGTTCTCGGTGCCGGCCGGCTGCCTCGTGGCGTCGAGCGTGTCGGAAAAATAGAGTCGCCGCGGCCGTCGGTCTTCATCCGGCGGAAAGAGTTCGTTCGTCGATACGTAGCGCTCGAGCAGGCCGCCGAGATACTCGACGATGCCGGCGTCGCAGCTGTGCCGGCCGACGTACAGCACCTTGATCACGAAGAGATCGAAGAGCGCGCGCGTCCGCACATCCTTAATCGTGCCGATGTCGTCGTACAGCGCCGAAACCAGCTCGTCGACCGCGCGCGTGAAGCGCGCATCCGCGACGTTCCGGCCGTCGTTGCCGGCGATGATCTCCTTCAGCTCGCGGACGCGATCCTCGATCATGTCACCACCTCCCGTCCCAGATACGCTCGGCGGACGTTGTGCGATTGTATCGACGCACTGTGTCCGTGATGTTACGCGTGTCAGACGAGTCTCGCAGATACGATTATCTTCGACCGTTTGACATCGACAATTAGGACGAAACTGGGTCGTGATCGCGTTGTTGGGGCCGATAGATTCGGAGTTTAGTCTGAGCGCGATGCCGCGCAAGCGACGCCAGCGGCGCACATTCTGATTGTGGCACCGGAGTCACGCCCTCCCTCGCCGCTCGAGCAGCCGCCGAGTGATGCTCTCAAAGACGTTGTAGTCTTGCGCGCCGGTCAGCCGAAAGCCGCCTTCGTACACGAAGGTCGGGGTGCTCAGCACTTCGTCGTCCCGCGCCTCTCGCGTGATCCTGTCAACGGTCTCGGCGTAGCGATCATCGGCGAGCGCCTGCCGCAACCCTTGGTCATCGACGCCGCAACCTCGCGCAATCTCGCAGAGCACATCGGCATCGCCGATATTGCGAAGTTCCTCGAAGTAGGCGCGGAACAGCGCGCGATGATACGCCGCGAACGTTGCCGCGTCGGCGTGCTCGCGTGCGAATTCGGCGGCCTCGAGCGCACGATGCGAGTTCGCAACGACGGGCGGCATCCGCATGGGCAAGCCGACATCGTCGGCGAGGGCGATGATGTTCCGGGTGTACGCCCGCACGCGTTCGCTGTTGCCGAGACGGCCGCGCAGATCCGCGCCCGTGCGTGGCGTCTCTGGGTGCAGCTCGAAGGGCCGCCACTCGACATCGACGGGCAGCTCTGCCTGGAGCCGCTCGACTCGCTGCAGCCCGATGTAGCACCACGGACAAACGTAGTCGGAGTAGGCCACGATTCGCATCCGGGCGCTCCGCGGCTGCGCTGTTTCGCGTTGCTCCATCGGCCCACGATACCACTGCGAGCTGGAGACTGAGTAAGCAACTATGATGGCGTGCTCGCTGCGCGGGCGTCTGCAGCCGATTCAGATTCATAAGTTGACAAGATCGCGCTGCACGTACTATCGTGGAAGCGTCGAAGGAGGCCGCCAGCCTTGGACGTTCTTCCATCGCTTCATCTCACCGGTAACTCAGCGCCGTACGATCACGTACGGCGTTTTTTCGTTACGCACGTCAGAGTGAAAGGAACAACTCCAACCATGAACTCTGGGCTCATCGGGAAAGTCGACAAGGCAAAGAAGTACGCGCAAGAACGGAGTCGCATGCACGTCTCCGGGCTGGAGGTCGACTTTCAGGGCGAAAACGATACGCATCACGTGGCGCTCGCGGGCGAGCGCTGGGCATGCTCCTGCGACTTCTTCGAGGGCTGGGGCTCCTGTGCTCACACGATGGCGCTCGAGCGCATCCTCGATGGCATGATCCCGACATCGTCGCTGGTGACACCGGCGCTCGCCGCCGTCTGACGCTGTCACGCAGAACCGAATAGCATTCGCGGGGCCGGATCAAGCGATCCGGCTTTCCATTTTGCCGCTCGCTTTGAGGCCCGCCCCCGATGTGCAGCAGGAGTGATGAATCCCACCCAGTCGCCGCAGTCACACGTGCACGATGCGCTCGTGGCGGTCGTGGCGGTCGTGGCGCTCGGACAAGACCCTTCGCTTCTCTCTGGGTGACAAGCGCGCGATGCGCGCGACGTGTGCGGGTGGCTCTTCTGTCGTAGGGCGGTCAGCGGACGGAATCGCTTGCGGCGAGCGGCGTGACGCTATTGATTCGCGCTCACACTTGCATCGAGCGACGCGCGAGCGGCGGCGGCGTAGCGGAGCGACAGCGCCGGCGACATCGATTGTGCGTCGCGGAGGTGCTGCTGAGCGGCAACGCTGTCGCCCGACGCCGCGGCGATCATCGCCGCGTGGTAGGAGAAGCGCGGGTCGCGGGTGCCGATGCGTTCGGCGAGCGCGATGTACGCCTGCGCGGCATCGAGATGCCCGGCCTTGTACGCCGCCCATGCGACGGTGTCGGCGGAGTACACGCCCGATCGGCGCTGGTACGCTGCCAGCGCGCTCTCGTATGTCTTTTCCGGCGCGATGTCGTGATCGGCATCGAAGAGCGCCAGCTCGATGTCGTTGTCGACGCCCGCCGCTGCGAAGAGCTGCTCGATGACGCCGACGGTGGCGTACTGCTGGTCTGCCTCTTGCGTCCTGCCCTGCGACCAGAGGAGATCGCCCAGCGCAATCACGTACTCCGGCAGCGGCCGTGCCTGCACGACGTCCCGGAGCAAAGGCTCTGCCGTCGCTAGTTCGCCGCGCGCGATCGCCAGCTTTGCGAGACCGAACTTCGCGTTCGGATCATCGGGAAGCAGCGTCGCCGCCTGCTCGTACTGCCTCGCCGCGCCATCGATGTCGTTCTTCGTCAGGTAGAGGTTGCCGAGCAGCACGCGGCCCCACGCGGCGTCCTGTCGGATCGCCGAACCAGCGTCGACGGCCTGTTGCATCGCCGCGATCGCGCCGTCGAGGTCGCCGTGCAACTCCCGGATGTACGAAATGCGGCTGTATGCCGCGAAGTCGGGGTGGCCGTCGGCAAGCTGCTGCGCGGCGATCGTCGCCTCGTCGTAGCGACCGAGCTCCACATTCGCATCGGTGAGCACGCCATACGTCGCGACAAAGCTCGGTTCGATCGCTACGGCCTGCTGCCCCAGCGCGAGGGCCCGCGTGAAGTCGTGGCGCGAGAGCGCGAGTCCGCCGGCGACGACCACGGCCTGCACGTTCCGTGGCTCCAGTGCGAGCGCCCGATCCACGGCGGTCTGCGCGAGCGCATAGAACGACGGGTCGCCGGTCTCCCGCGCGCGTTGCGTGTACGCCGACGCCAGCGTTGAGAGCGCCGTCGCGTCATCGGGATGGTCCCTCACCCGCTGCTCGAGGCTGGCCACCTGGGATGCCGTCGTGCTGCGGGCGACGGTCGTCACGGCGGTTTCGGTGTCGTTGCCACGCAGCAATGCGCGCGCCCCGAACACCGTCAGCAGTGCCACGACGGCAATCGAGAACGCGGCAATCCGGTACTTCATGTGCTGCTCATCCGATGGCATCGCACCCACTACGTGATGCGGTCCATGATCGTTTGTGGCAGAGGGAGGGCGTCCGCGCGGACGCCCTCCCTCTATCGATCGCTATCTAATCGGCCGCAACGCCTTCACGCCGGCGGCGAAGCCGGAGGAAGAGCTGCGAGCCGACGACCAACAGTCCAAGCACAACAGCGGCTGCGCCGAAGCCCGCGACAGCGGGGATGACGACACCCGTGTGGTGCTCGTGCTGGAAACCCTGGTGCGGCGTCGCCACGTACGGGAAGCTCGAGAGGAACGCCTTGTCGTTCCCATCGACGCCGTCGCCGAGGCGCTCCGTCGTCGGTGCGTACGGCGCCGAGTGCGAGCACGGACCGAGATCGAAGCCGTAGCCGCAGGCAACCGCCCGCAACTCGACATCCGTTGAGTCATCGCCGAGGCGACGGCCGTTCGGGAAACCGCAGTTGTCGCCGGCAATCACGCCGAGCCGGTTCGGTGCGCCGCAATCGCTCGGCTTGATGCCGAGGTTGATGCGAAGCTGCTCGGACGGAACCACGTTCTGCGGCTGGTTCACTCCGGGGATGCCGGTAAGGAACACCGTCGCCAGGTCGGTGCGGCCCGTAGTCGGCAGGCCAAGTGAGTACACCGCATTGAGCTTCGACGCGAGATCGGAGTTGAGGACGAACTGCGCGAACTGCGCGTCATCCTGGGGCTCCGACGCATTGAACTTGTCCTTATCGGACAACGGGATCACGACCTCGTTAACCAGCGGGTTGCCGAGGCGCGACACCTGCCGCAGCGGGCCCGAATTGGTCTGATCACCGCTGGTCTCGAAGACCTTCACCTGCTGACGGAACGTCTCCGTCCAGACGCCGATCACGAGATCCGCAGCCGGCGGCGTTGCGGAAGCGGTTGCGGTTGCCCGCGGCGTGCGTGTCGGACGGGCCGTGTGCGTCGGCCGCGGCGTCCGCGTCGCTTTCGGCGTGCGGGTCGCCTTCGGTGTGCGGGTCGCAGCCGTCGTGCTCGTCGCGCGAGCCGTGCGGCTCGCCTGAGCCGTGCGGGAACCGACGGCCGTGCCAGTCGTCACTGCCGTCCTCGACGTCTGCGCAGTGGCGGTGACGACCGCAGTCGGCGAGTTGTCGTCGTCGCCGTTGCTGTCATCGCCCTGGTTGTCGTCGCCCTGGTTGTCGTCCCCTTGGTTATTATCGTCACCCTGGCTGTTGTTGTCGCCCTCGTCGTTGCTGTCGCCCGTGTCGCTGTTCGACGACGAAGCGGCGGCCGCCGGCGCGAGTGCCGTGCTCGAATCGCAGTGACAGCCCGTCACGTCCGAAATCGGCACCTGGAAAACGATCGAGTTCGTGTTAAAGCCGCCGACGCCGTCGACGCCGCCACCCATATCGCCGGGGAGCTTGCGGATCGTCGCGAGATCGAACAGCGAGCCGAGGTCGACGAAGAACGGGTCATCGCGCTGACCGGCGAAGACCTTGCCGCCGCCGGGCAGGTCGTACACGGCCTGAGCCGCGAGCGCCTCGTAATTCGGTGTCGATACCGGGCCGATGTTGTTCGGCGGTGCGGCGAGGTGCGTCGCGACCGTCACGAACGGACCGGCGCCTTCCTGCCGCTGTACGTCGTAGTACTGGCGGAAGTTGAAGTTCGGGTCGTCGAGGGATGTGATCGTTCCCGTCGCGTAGAGGAACGTCGTCGGGTCCTGGATCTCGGTCTTGAATGTGAACCGATAGACAATGTCTTCCTTCGAGTCACCGTTGTTGTCGATGTCGAAGTCGTACGTCACATCATCGCCGAAGTTGTAGAACGTCGGACCGCCGGCAGGCTCCTCGAGCGGAATCCAGTTGCCGACGAACGTCGCCATGTTCTGCGCGTCGTTCGAAATGTAGACGTAGGTGTCGGTGGCGTCCGCCTTCGGGTCGCCGCTGATTAGCGGCGCCTCGCGGTGGCTCGATGCTTCGCTCTGGGACGCAGGCCGCGTGCCGATCGCAACAAATG
This sequence comes from Dehalococcoidia bacterium, assembly GCA_038240335.1. Lineage (GTDB taxonomy): Bacteria > Chloroflexota > Dehalococcoidia > DSTF01 > JACRBR01 > JBBSDV01. Next base: position 714 of record JBBSDV010000074.1, on the reverse strand, counting down.
ATGCGACGGCCAAGCCGGCGAGACCGGGAACGAGCAGGTACTTGGTCAGCCGCTTGATGCTGATCATCGGTTACTCCTCGTGTATGCGCGTTGTAAATGGCGTGAATTCGTTCGATACTGAAAGTGTCGGGAAGGCCCTCCTTTCCTGCGGAGCCGTCTCGCGTGCACGCTCTAACGAAGCGCGCGAGGCGGCCTTCCTGTTTCTGTTGACGACACTGCTGTTAGTTCTATGCCGGTTCGTGCATCGCTGCCATGACTGGCTGTGGGGGGCGATCCTTGCCGGCATGTCACAGGTTACGCCGCTTCTTCGGATCGTCATGCTGCAGAGATCAGGCAGCGAGTGTTGCAAAGGTGTATCGGCACGGGTAATTGACGCAAAAGTTGCGCACGTAGGGGGCTGGATTAGCGAACGCTGATTCCGTTGAGAAGGAGAACATCGAGGAAGCGCGGCCGGAGCGCCGGGCCTCTGTGAGTGACGAGTCGATGCAGGCCCGATGCCGCGATCACGAAAGTGCAACTGCTAGGGACGTCTCCAGTCGACCACCACCTGAACTGCACTCTGTCGCACGTCGACGAAGCAGCTACTCGCCCACCCGGACGGCGATCGGCGCTGGCGCGCGGCGACGCGTGTGCGCGCGCTGCTGCGTGACGATGAGCGCCAACGCGAGCATGAGCATGAGCGCCGCGATCTTGAACGGCGCAAGCGGACCCCAG
>JBBSDV010000073.1:0-14802 GCA_038240335.1 Dehalococcoidia bacterium | reverse complement strand
TGGCATCGGTTTGCAGCCTGGGACGATCGGCGCTTGACCAAGGACGTGGCAGAACCTGCTACGATCGTTGCATGACCTTTTTGCTGTATGTGCTACTCGGAGTGTTGATCGCGATTCTCGTCATCGGCCTCGCGGCGTGGCTGTTCTGGCGGCACATCACGCGGGAGGAGCGGCGGGTGATCAAGCGCATCTACGCGCTGCCGATGCGGCGCAAGATCGGCCTAGCCGGCTCGCTCTGGCGCGACGATCGCATCCCTCTCGGCATCCGGCTGATCCCGCCGCTCTTGGTGTTGTATCTGGCGATGCCGCTGGACCTGATCCCGGACTTCATTCCGGTCGTTGGGCAGCTCGACGACGTGCTCGTTGTGCTCGTGGGGGTCAGCCTCCTGCTGCGTTTCGTCGGCCGCGACGTGCTCGAGGAGCACATTTCGGCGTTCGAGCTGCTAGCGGCCGAGGATCGTTCCGCATCGCAACCGGCCCGAACGCCCGAGCCGGCCGAAGCATCGAGCAACGTGCCTCCTCCAGCGAGGGTCTTTCGCTTGCGGCGGCCGCGCGACGGCGGCAGCGGCCTCCGGCACTAGCCGCCTTGTCTTAAAACGAACGACCTGCTCGGCCCATGACTCGCTCGACCGTACGCCGCCATGCGACGCTGCCCTCCCGCTTGTGCCTGTCGTACAATTGAACCCAGAACAAGCGCTCGTGAAGGGAACGTTCGATGCCACTCGACCCACCAAACGTCTTCACGTATCCCCGCAACGAGCCGGGGACGATGGGGCATCTCGACCTCGTCGAGCCGCTGCGGGTGATGCCGCGCGATCTCGCGGCGGAGCTCAAGGGGCTAAGCGAGACGGATCTGACGCGTCGGGCCGGGCCGGACTCGTGGTGCATCCGCGAGATCGTCGGCCATCTGCGCGATGCATGCGAGGTGTATCACAAGCGGCTGTACATGATGTCGACGCAGACAGACCCGATCCTCGAGCCGTACGATCAGGATGTGTACGCGCGCGACCACGGGTACCTGGAGCGGCCGATCGCCGACATGCTGCGCGAGATCCGCGACTGGCGAGCCGAGACGGTCGACCTGCTGACGTCGCTCGTGAACTGGAATTGGGCGCGGACGGGGCAGCACCTCGAGGCGGGACGGATGAGCATCCGGCAGATCGTCGAGCACATGGTGGAGCATGAGGCGGAACATCTGGCTGATGTGCGGGCGCTGCGCGGGTAGCGTGTTAGTTCGTCGTTTGTGGTTCGTCGTTTGTGGTTCACAGTTGATTGCTGACTCCGAGCGGGCGTTCCGCCACGCCGACTGTGCCTAGCCGCGGCACCACTGCACGCTGCCGTGTGTGCGCAGGTCGATGCTAAGCGCGGGCAGCGGCGAAGCATCGGCTCAAACTTGCTACGCTATATGCGCACTGGGAGGTGACATACCGTGCCTGCTCTTCATAACCTTGAGTCGCTGTTCTCGCGCGTCCAGAAGCCGGCCCGTTACACGGGCGGCGAATGGAACTCGATCACCAAGGATTGGGATGGCTGCGACGTGCGCGTCGTCTTCGCCTACCCCGATCTCTACGACATCGGTATGTCGAACCTCGGGCTCGGCATCCTCTACGACATCGTCAATGGCCGCGAGGGGATGCTCGCCGAGCGGGCGTTCGCGCCGTGGTCCGACATGGAGGCGGAGATGCGCACGGAGGGCGTGCCCCTGTGGAGCCTAGAATCAAGGCACCCTCTGGGCGAGTTCGACGTGATTGGCTTCTCGCTGAGCTATGAGGGCACGTACACCAACATCCTCAACATGCTCGATCTGGCGCGCCTGCCCGTGCGCGCGGAGGAACGCACCGACGCGCATCCGCTCGTTATCTGCGGCGGCTCCGGAGCGCTGAACCCGGATGCGCTGGCGGCCTTTGTCGATGTCTTCGTGCTCGGCGACGGCGAGGAGACGATCGTCGACGTCGTCGATTTCGTGCGCGAGTGGAAGCGCCAGGGGCGCGGTTCGCGCGAGCAGATGCTGCGGCAGCTGGCGAAGATCTGGGGCATCTACGTGCCGCGATTCTACGAACCCGAGTACAACCCCGACGGCACGATCAAGGCAGTCCGGCCGACCGTCGACGGTCTGCCGCCGCGCGTCACGAAGCGCTTCGTGCAGGAGCTGCCTCCGACGCTGACGACGCCGATCGTGCCATTCCTGCAGACGGTGCACGACCGGATGGCGATCGAGATCCAGCGCGGCTGCACGCAGGGGTGCCGCTTCTGCCAGGCCGGCATGATCTACCGGCCGCGGCTCGAGCGCTCGCCGGAAGAGGTGCTCGCCGCGGCGAAGGCGCTGGCGGCGAACACGGGGTACGACGAGCTGTCGCTGGTGTCGCTGAGCACGACGGATCACTCGCGCATTGTGCCGATGGTCGACGCGCTGCGGGCGGAGTTCGGCGATCGGCTGACGATCTCGCTGCCGTCGATGCGCGTCGACAGCTTCTCGGTGCGCGTCGCCGAGGCGGTCGCGACGCGCGGGAAGCACAGCATCACGTTCGCCCCGGAGGCCGGAACCGAGCGGCTGCGGATGACGATCAACAAGATCGTGACGGACGACGATCTGTACACAGCGGCCGAGAACGCGTTCGCGCAGGGTTGGACGAACGTGAAGATGTACTTCATGATCGGCCAGCCGACGGAGACGCACGAGGACATCGAAGGCATCGTCACGCTCGCGCGCAAGGTGCGCGAGATCGGCCGACGACGCCACGGAGGCCGGGCGCGCGTCCGCGTCAGCACCTCGAACTTCATCCCGAAGGCGCACACCCCGTTTCAGTACGCGTCGCAGGCGCAGCCCGATGTGCTGCACGCGCGCCACATGTACCTGCGCGATGCACTGAAGAAGTCGGGCGTGGCGTTCACCTGGGAAGACCCGGAGCACAGCCTGCTCGAAGCGGTGCTGTCGCGCGGCGACCGGCGACTCGGCGCGGCGATCGAGAACGCGTGGCGCGCCGGCGCTCGCTTCGATGCCTGGCACGAGCACTACAACTGGCCGCGCTGGCAGCAGGCGCTCGGCGATGCCGGCCTCGATGCTGGGTTCTTCGCCTATCGCGAGCCGGGGCTGTGGGATCCATTTCCGTGGTCGCACATCAACATCGGCGTCACCGAGTCATACCTGCGGGCCGAATGGATGCGCACACTGAAGCACCAGCAGACGGCGGACTGCCACAAGCAGCCGTGCAACGTCTGCGGTGTCCAGAATCAAAACGCCGACGACTGCCTCGACCGCTTCGACCTGCGCCTCGCCGAGAAGGGCAAGCCACCGCAGAACCGCACGGGCCTGATCTCGCCGATCGAGATGTTCTCACTGGTTGGGTGAGTTTTTAGTTCGTTGTTTGCCGCTTGTAGTTTCAAGTGTCCGAGCCTCACCCGTCCAATCTGCGGGCCGCTCTGGAACGTCCCCGCTTCACATGCGCCTAGGTTTTCTCTTCGAGCGAAGGTAAAACTGCTTGCCCGCGAAGTCGCGGAGCGCCGGGAAGAAGCCGTGGAGGCCGTAGGCGAAGCGGAACATGCGCATCATGTTCACCTCGGGCGTCGGGTGCAAGACGGAGCGGACGATGGCGCGGGCGACGACGTCGGCGTCTTGCTGCGGGCCCGTCGGGGACGAGACGTGGCCGTCGTTGGTGCGCTGTACGTCGAAGAATTCGGTCCGCGTCGATGCGGGGAGCACGGCCGTGGCTGTGATGCCAGAGCCGGCGAGCTCGCCGCGCAGGGCCTCGGTCATCGCGACCATCGCGAACTTGCTGGCCGAGTACGCGCCGTGAAACGGGAAGGCAATCTTCCCGACGACGGAGGCGACGTTGACGATGTGCCCCGAGCGCTGTCGGCGCATGTGCGGCAGCACGGCGCGGGTCGCGTTAAACGCCGACATGTAGTTGACATCGAGCAGCTCGCGCATGTCGACTTCGGTCGTCTCTTCGATCGTGCCGCTAAAGCCGAAGCCGGCGTTGTTGACCAGCACATCGATGCGGCCGAACGCGTCGATCGCCGCCTGCACGATGCGCTCGACGTCGGGCGTGCGCGCGACATCGGCGACGACAACGACCACCTCGGCGGCGCCGAGCGCGCGGCACTTCTGCGCGACCGCATTGAGCCGCGCCTCCCGCCGCGCCGCCAGCACGAGCCGCGCACCCTCGCGCGCGAACGCGCGGGCCGTCTCAAGGCCGATGCCGGAACTGGCGCCGGTAATGATAACTACGGGGGGTGTCTGCATTCCGTCAGGGTACCCGCGCCTCGCCGACCGAGCGATGCCGGCGGAACGGGCAAGAACGGCTTGTTGCGAGGAGGCCGCGCTCGTTAGCGCGGCCTCGATCGTGCGCAAGATGAGGAGGACTCGCACTTGGACGCCGGCGGACAGCCTTGCGCCTCTGCGCTCCCGGGTGTTGTCGTTCGAGCTGTGCCGAACAACTACAAACTACAAACGACCAACTACGAACTCGCTTACCCCACCTTCATCGCGAGTGTGGGGGTGGGGTCGAGGCGGATGCCGGGGCCCATGGTGGTGGTCATTGTGATGGAGCGGATGAAGTGCCCTTTGCCGCCGGTCGGCTTCGCCTTGACGATCTCTGAGACGAGGGTTGCCATGTTCTCCTCGAGCGCTTTGTCGTCGAAGCTCACCTTGCCGATCGGCACGTGGATGATGGCGGTGCGATCGAGGCGGAACTCGACCCGGCCCTGGCGCGCCTCGTTGACGGCCTTTGCCATGTCTTCGGCATCGACGACAGTGCCGGAGCGGGGGTTTGGCATGAGACCGCGCGGACCGAGGACGCGGCCGAGGCGACCGACCTTGCCCATGAGGTCGCGCTGCGAGAGCGCGACGTCGAAGTCGGTGTAGCCGCCTTCGACCTTCTTGATCAGCTCATCTCCGCCGACTTCATCGGCGCCGGCTTCAGTCGCGAGACGGGCGGCATCACCCTCCGCGAAGACGAGGACGCGCACAGTCTTGCCGAGCCCGTGCGGGAGCAGCGCGGTGCCGCGGATCTGCTGGTCGGCGTGCCGTGGGTCGAGGCCGGTGCGCAGGTGCAGCTCGACGGTTTCGTCGAACTTGACGTACGAGCACTCCTTGGCGAGCTTGATCGCGGCGTCGGGCTCGTAGAGCATCTCGGCATCGACGAGCTTGGCCTTCTCTTCGTATTTCTTTCCGCGCTTCATGTTCTCGCTCCTCCAGCGACGTATGCCCTTGCGGGCCGAGTCGACCTGTCGCCCTCACTCGGGGCCTCGGTCTCCGTCACCGACTGCTAGCGGCGTCGTGCCGCGTTGCTGCTTGTTCCAACGTGCCCGTCCCAGCAGTGTAGGCTTACGCGTACTCTGCAAGAGTGTTTGGAGATGGGGCACTGGGGACACCCCAGACCCCGGCAGAGGCGCTGCGCCCTCTGCACTCCCGCCTTGCCTGCGGTTCGATTACGAACCACTAACTACGAACTTCGATCCCCATGCTGCGGGCGGTGCCTTCGACCATCTTAATGGCGGAATCCATGTCGTGGGCGTTGAGGTCCTTCATCTTCATCTCGGCGATCTTCTTGAGGTCATCGCGCGTCAGCGTGCCGACCTTCTCGCGCTTCTGAGCGCGGCTGCCCTTCTCGAGGCCCGCTGCCTTCTTGAGAAGGTCGGAGGCCGGCGGCGTCTTGAGAATAAAGGAGAACGAGCGGTCCTCGTAAACAGTGATCTCCGCCGGCACGATGCTGCCGGCCTGGCTCGAGGTCTTCTCGTTGTACTCCTTGCAGAAGCCCATGATGTTGATGCCGTGCTGGCCGAGCGCTGGGCCGATCGGCGGCGCTGGGTTGGCCTTGCCGGCCTGGATTTGCAACGTGACAACGGCCCGGATTTTCTTCGCCATCTGCTACCTCTTTGCGCGCGGCATCCCGCGCGCCTCATACATGCAGGTGCCTCGCTCGATGCGAGGCAGCCCGTCGAACTACACGTTTTCGAACTACAAACTACATGCGCTCCACTTGGAGGAAGTCGAGTTCCACCGGTGTCTCGCGGCCGAAGAAGGACACAAGCACCTTGACCTTCCCCTTCTCGAGGTTGATGTCGTCGACCTGTCCGACGAAGTCCTGGAAGGGGCCGTCGACGATGCGGACGCTCTGCCCAGTGACGAAGCCGACCTTCACCTTCGGCGCCTCGACGCGCATCTGGCGCAGGATGCGCTTCACCTCCGGCGGCTCGAGCGCGACCGGCCGCGTGCCGGAACCGACGAAGCCGGTGACGCCGGGCGTGTTGCGCACGACGAACCATGCGCGGCTCGACTCCGGGTCGTCTTCCTTGAGCTCGATCATGTGCGTCAGGACGTAGCCGGGGAAGATCTTGCGGGCGACGGTGCGCCGCTGACCGTCGCGGATCTCGATCTCGTCCTCGGTCGGGACGACGACCTCAAAGATAAGATCCTTCGCGTCCATCGTCTGGATGCGGTGCTCGAGGTTGGTCTTGACCTTATTCTCGTAGCCAGAGTAGGTGTGGATCACGTACCACGCGCGACCAGCTTGGATCGCCGCGTCTTCTGGCGAGTCCGGCGCTTCAGCGCCGTTTACGACGTCTTCGGCCTGCGCCGTTGCTTTGCCTTTGCGAGCCATCTGCCTACCTTAAGAGCGTGTGATCGACGAGCCAGTTAAATCCGATGTCGACACCGCCCAGCAGTAATCCGATCGCGAGTGTCACGACCACCACGGCCACCGTGAGGCGCGTCGTCTCTTCGCGGGTCGGCCAGGTTACTTTCTTCAGCTCCGAGATGATGTCGCGGAAGAACTTCGGGACGAAGCGGTCGTAAGACGAGCGGTGCTTCGCCGCCTCGATGGCGCCGAGCGATGCGTCCGGCTTCTTCACGGGGCGTGCGCCACCCGGCCGGAACGCCGGCGCCTTTGCGGGCGGCTTCTGCACGAGCGATTGTCTGCGGAGGGCGCGACTCATGATGTCACCTTCTTACCGAACCTCGCGGTGCGGCCGATGAATGCGGCACCGGGGGCAGAACTTGCTCAGCTCCAGTCGCTCCGGGTCGTTGCGGCGACTCTTTTGGGTGGTGTATGTGCGCTCTCTGCATTCGGTGCAGGCGAGCGTGATTATCTGCCGGTCGTCCTTCTTCGCCATGTCGCCTCAGTGTGCGCGGCGTCCGCCGCATCTCGAACCAGCCTTTGGGCCGGTCTGAATGACACGGCCCGCCCCACAGTGTATCGGGCGGGCCGCGCCGTTCGTATTCTTCGCTACTACTCGAGAATTTTCGTCACCGCGCCGGCGCCGACGGTGCGCCCGCCCTCGCGGATGGCGAAGCGGAGCGCGTCCTCGACGGCGACGGGCGTGTGCAGTTCGACCGTCATCTTGATGTTGTCGCCGGGCATCACCATCTCGACGCCTTCCGGCAGCGCGATCGTGCCGGTGACATCCGTCGTGCGGATATAGAACTGCGGCCGGTAGCCCGGGAGGAACGGCGTGTGGCGCCCACCCTCGTCCTTGGAAAGGACGTAGACCTCGGCCTCGAACTTCTTGTGCGGGGTGATCGAAGCCGGCTTTGACAGCACCTGTCCACGCTCGATGTCCTCGCGCTCAATACCACGAAGGAGGCAACCGACGTTGTCGCCGGCCTCGCCCTGGTCGAGGGTCTTCTGGAACATCTCCACACCGGTGACGGTCGTCTTGCGCGTCGCGCCCATGCCGACGATCTCGATCTCGTCGCCAACCTTCACGATGCCGCGCTCGACACGGCCGGTAACGACGGTGCCGCGGCCCTTGATGCCGAAGACGTCTTCGACCGGCATCAGGAACGGCAGGTCACGCGGGCGCTCTGGCGTCGGGATGTAGTCATCGACGGCCTTCATCAACTCGATGATGCTGGCGTAGTCGGGGTCGTTCGGGTCGTCGCTCTTGCTGTTCATCGCCGCGAGGGCGCTGCCGCGGATGATCGGCACGTCATCGCCCGGGAAGCCCTGCTTGGTGAGCAGCTCGCGCAGCTCCAGCTCAACGAGGTCGAGCAGTTCCGGGTCGTCCATCTGGTCGACCTTGTTCATGTAGACGACCATGGTCGGCACCTGCACCTGTTTGGCGAGCAGGATGTGCTCGCGCGTCTGCGGCATCGGGCCTTCGGGGGCGGCGACGACGAGAATCGCACCGTCCATCTGGGCGGCACCGGTGATCATGTTCTTGATGTAGTCGGCGTGACCGGGGCAGTCGACGTGCGCGTAGTGCCGGTTCTCCGTCTCGTACTCGACGTGCGTGATCGCGATCGTGATGCCGCGCGCGCGCTCCTCGGGTGCGTTGTCGATGCTGCCGAAGTCGCGGTAGTTCGCGAGCTTCTTAAGCGAAAGCACCTTGGTAATCGCGGCCGTCAGCGTCGTCTTGCCGTGGTCGACGTGACCGATCGTGCCGACGTTGATGTGGGGCTTGTTGCGCTCGAACTTCTGCTTCGCCATTCCGGCTCTCCTTCTTGTGCCCCCACTGGCTGTAGGGCCTGCTGTTTTCTCCGCCACGCGGGATGATGTCGGACCGATGTTGCGAGCCGGCGGCGCTACCGTGCCTGCATCGCGTTGAAGTGCTGCTTCCGCCCGTCCGCGACGGACGCATCTCCTGCTGGAGCCCACAATCGGATTTGAACCGATGACCTCACCCTTACCAAGGGTGTGCTCTACCAACTGAGCTATGTGGGCAGAATGCGTCTTTCCCGGCGATCGCGCCGGACCTGCTTGCCGCTCCCCTTGCCGGGCTGACGAATCTGGTGCCCGAGAAGGGATTCGAACCCCTGGCCTACCGATTACAAATCGGTTGCGCTACCACTGCGCCACTCGGGCCCGAATCACGCGTATCCCCAAGTCTCAGTGTTTGTTTGGGAGCCAGATGTGCATATCGCCGAACAAAAATAGGCCCCCGCCGTGGCGGGGTTACGCGCCGTCAGTATATGAATCTACGTTCCGGCAAGTCAAGCGAAACAGCCTATCCTATGCCGGTGGGCCGGGAGGCGGGCCTGGCGGCATCTCTTGCGGAGCCGCATCTGTCGCGGCACCGGAATCGCCGCCGCCGGGACGCTTGCGGTTGCGGCCGCCACGCCGGCCGCGGCGCCGTCGCTTCTCGGCGTTATCGGTGCCGGCTTCGCCCTCGATGGTGGCATCGCCGGTGGTGGGCGCCACGCCGACGGCATCGTCAGCGGCGACCGTGTGGCCGTCCACCTGTGGCTCGACGCCGGGATCCGAAATCGGAGCGCGCTTCAGCGGCGCCTCGATCTGCTCGACGAGCTCGATCGGGCGAACGGTGAGGCCGTATTGCATCTGCAACTCGGCGACGGGCATCTCCATCACCTGGTGCTGTTCGGTGAGCCAGAGGCGCACCATCTTGGACATCAGGTTGACGCTGTTGACCTTGGCCTCGCCGGCCGGCGTCGACACCATCGAGCCGACCTTCGGCATCTGGCCGCGCAGCTCGCGATAGCCCTCGTACTCGAACGTCAGGCAGCAGTAGAGGCGGCCGCAGACGCCGGAGATCTTCTGCGGGTTCAGCGGCAGATCCTGCTCTTTCGCCATCTTGATCGAGACGGAGGGGAAGGCGGTTTGCCAGGATGAGCAGCAGAGCCGCTGGCCGCAGACGTCGTAGCCATCGAGCAGCTTGGCGCGGTCGCGCTCGCCGACTTGCAGCATCTGGACGCGGGTGCCGAACTGCGACGAGAGGTCGCGCACGAGGTTACGGAAGTCGACGCGCTCCTTTGTGGCGGTGAAGTAGAAGGTGATCTGACTACCCTCGAGGTCGTAGTCGCCCGAGACGATCTGCATATCGATGCCGCTCTCGGCGACGCGGTGCTTCGCCTCGCGGAGGTCGAGCGCCGCTTGATCCTTGAGGCGCTGCCGCTGCTCGAGATCTTCCTGCGTTGCGACCCGGAGGATCGGCTTTAGCGACTCCTTGATCTCGCTGGCGAGCACCTGCTCCGGCGAGATGACGACGCGGCCGATCTCGAGGCCGTGCGAGGTCTCGACAACGACGTAGCTGCCGACATCAAGATCGTAGTCGGCGGCATCGAAGTAGTAGACCTTGCCTGCTTCTTTGAAGCGGACGCCGACGGGGACGCGTTGTGTAGTCATGAGTTAGTTCTTAGTTTGTCGTTTGTAGTTCGCGGGTTCACGCGGCAGCTGTGCGGTTGCCGCGATCTAGTCTATCGGGTTTGAATGAACGTGCTCGGGCGGTAAGGAGCGTGCGACTGGCAAGGTCGTCAGGCAGATCTCGTGCGCATCCGTTCTTTGGACCTGTCGCCTCAACACCCCATCGCACTCGGGTCGCGCCATCCACGACAGTGGGACAGGCCTGAACACCTGTCCCTACGCGCTTCGCACAGCTCTGCGTACGTGAACTACAAACGACGAACTACGAACTCATCATCGCAGGCGCGAGGCGACGGGGTTCGTGCGGATGTCGGGGAGGGCGAGCATCATTGCTTCGAGGACGAGGACGGGGCTGCCGTTCTCGACGAGCTGCTGACGGGCGTCGGTGATGGCGCGGAGGGCGCGCGTGGCGGGCGCGACGCCGCATTGCGATGCGAAGGCGTGCAGCCGGTCGAGGCGATCGCGGTGGACGGCCTGTTGCTCGCGGCCGGCGGCGATGAGCAGGATGTCGCGCCACCACTCTTGCCACATCTCGAGCGCGAGATGCGTGCCCGCGCGGTTCTTGGTGTAGCCGCTGCCGAGCGTACCGGCGTAGGCGAAGCGCTGCGCCAGCGATGCGTTCGCCAAGGCCTCGGCGCGCTCTAGCGCCTCCTCGCGGTCGTCGAGCATCTTCTCGTCGTGCAGAGCCCCGACCGCCCAGCCGAGCCGCCCGCCAGACAGTCGCGCCAGGTCGGCCGCACGCGGCGGATCGACGTCCCAGCGGGTGCGCAGTGCGCGTTCAATCGCATCTTTCGGCAGGCCGATGAAAGGGACGCGGCGGGAGCGAGAGCGGATCGTGTCGGGAAGCATCTCCTCGCGGTCCGTCACAAGGATGATCACAACATGCGGCGGCGGCTCCTCCAGCGTCTTGAGCAGCGCCGCCGCCGGCTCGCGGCCAAGTGCGTCGGCGGGCTCAATGATGATGACGCGGTAGCGTGCTTCGTATGGCGCGCGGGCGACGAGGTGCGAGATGCGGCGCACCTGGCAGATGCGAATGTCCCGTGAGTCATCGGCGGAGTGCTTGTGCTCCTGCTCGTCGCAGATGCCGCCGATGCGAACGAGTTCGAGGTCCGGATGCTCGCCGGCGGCGATCCGCTCGCAGGCGCGGCAGCGGCCGCAGGGCGGCTCATCGCCGGTGCAGTTGAGCAGCTGCGCGAACTGCATGGCCGCGACGGTCTTACCGACGTGCTTGGGGCCGGCGAAGAGGTAGGCGTGCGAGACGCGATCGCTCTCGACGGCGCGCCGCAGCACGCCGACTGCCGCGTCCTGTCCCACGAGTGTCCATGTCATATTGCTTGCCTGGTGTTGGTCGTCGTTGGTCGTTGGAGGAGTGCGCGTACACTGACTTCGCGCAGAGATCGTACTCTATGCCGCACCGCCCACAGAAGTAGCAGAACGGACAATCCGCGCTTATACGACGCGAGACCTTAGGCTCAGCCAGCCTCGCCCGCGAGCGTCTCCATCAATGCGTTTGGCCGGTAGGTGTGCAAAACGCCCGACTATTGGCTCGCACGCCGGCCGGTAGTACTGATGGTCGAACGACGCGATACTGTCGTGGTCATGGCGATCCCCGAGTTGACCCGACGACGTGCCGAAAAGCTTCTGCAGGAGCTGATCGAGCGACGAGTACCAGAGAGACTCCGCGACGAGATCCGCATGTCGGTCGGAGTCCGGGGAAATAGCGTCACGCTCTGCGAGCATCGCCCCGTCTGGCGCGAGCCAGATCAGTGGACCGACGGCAAGACCGCACAATTCCGCTACAACTCGACCTCTGGGAAATGGACCCTTTACTGGAGTGACCGTCATGGACGCTGGTTGCTTTACGAGGGCAAGCGCCCGGTGGCGGACATCGCGGCGCTCATCCGCGAAGTCGATGAAGACCCTCTCGGTGCGTTCTGGGGGTGATAGCCTGTAGTCGATCGACACTTGGGAGGCCGGGCGTACCGTGCGGGCGTCCGCATGTCAAACGGGCGCGTACGGCGCCAGGGCAGTCGATGTGGGGGTTCCCGGCTATGACCAATCTGCTCGTCATTCGCCGCCTCGACGAATCAGACTTCGACCAGCTGCACAACATCGACCTCTCCGAGCACACCTCGCTGATTTATCGATGGGTCAACGGTCAACTCCAGCCCGAGCCTCACGACGGGTATCGCCCACGCTGGAATCAGGCGCAATGGCAGGAACGGTTGACAGAGTGGCGTACCGATCTCCAGCCGGACGTCTGGCTGGGTGCGTTTGTCGGTGGGCAGATGGCTGCGCTTGCCTCGCTGCGCTATCGGCTTGTGCCCGAGATGGCCCAATTGACCACGCTGCATGTCGACCAGGCACATCGCCGGCAGGGTCTTGCCCGCCAATTGCTGCAGACCGTCGTTGCCATGGCCGAAGAAAGCGGAGCCGGCGAGCTCTATGTATCGTCAACGGAATCGGAATCGGCCGTGGGCTTTTATCTCAGTCAGGGATTTCGCCCGACCGACACGCCGAACCCACAGATGTTTGAGCTGGAGCCGAACGATATCCACATGGTGCGTCCGCTAATCCCGGTTCGACCATCGTTGGCTTAAGGAAGCTCATCACCTGATGCACAGACGACACACGCTGACCGCCGCATAGCGTCGAGTTCGGCAACAGCCGCACGCATTGCGTGATGCCTACATCGCGCTCTGCTTCCCGCGTCCCGCTAGCGCGTGCGGGGATCGAGGGCGTCGCGGAGGCCGTCGCCGAGGAAGGTGAAACAGAGCATGAGGACGGCGACGGCGAGGGCGGGGAAGACGACGTTCCAGACGTTGAGTTGGATGGCGCCGTAGCCGATGTTAACGAGCAGTCCAAGGCTCCCCGGTGTCGCGAGGCCGATGAAGCTCAGCGCCGCTTCGGCGAAGATCGCGGCCGGTATCCCAAAGGTGATCGCGACGATCACGGGGCCGAGCGTGTTCGGAAGCATGTGCTGGAACACGACGCGGCCGCGAGTCGCGCCGAGCGCGCGCGCGGCGAGGACGTAGTCGCGCTCGGCGAGCGAGAGCATCTGGCCGCGCACGAGGCGGGCGATCGTCGTCCAGCCGACGAGACCGATCGCGAGCATGACGATGATCCGCGGATTCGACACAACCGGCCAATCGCGGCCGATGAGCACCGAGCGGACGAGGATGATCGCCAGCAGATCGGGGAATGCGTACGTGATGTCCGTAAAGCGCATTAGTGTGTTCTCGGCCCACTTGCCGCCGAGCGCCGCGCCGGCACCGACCGAGACGCCGATCAGCAGCACCACGATTTGCGTGCCGAGCCCGATCTCAATCGAGATACGAACGCCTTCGAGGACGCGGGCGAACATATCGCGGCCGAGTTGATCCGTACCGAACCAGTTGCTCTGCGTCGGGCCCGTCTGCTTGTGCCCAGTGAAGTCGCCCGGCGCATAGCGGCCGGTGGGACCGACGTGCGACCCGATAAACGCGACGAAGACGATGGTCAGCAGGATGACGACGGCGGCGATCGCGAAGCGGTTCTTAATCAGCCGGCGCGCGGCATCGGACCAGAGACCGCGCTCGCGGCCGAGCTTGGGCTCGCTGTCCGCGATGACGCCGCCGGCCGCCGCCATCGACTGCTGCGTTGTCATCAGCGGTACCTGATCCGCGGGTCGACGGCGGCGTACGCCAAGTCGACGACGATATTCGCAGCCGTAATGATCAGGGTGAAAAACAGCGTCGTGCCCATGATCGTCGCATAGTCGCGCCGGACGATGGCATTGATCGTCTCGCGTCCGAGGCCGGGGATCGAGAACATCGTCTCAATGATGAAGGAACCCGTCACGAGATTCGCCGCGATCGGGCCCATCACCGTGAGCACCGGGATCAGCGCGTTCTTGATCGTATGGCGCGTGACGACGCGCGACTCGCGCAGCCCCTTTGCGCGCGCCGTTCGGATGTAGTCCTGGTTGAGCACTTCGAGCACGCTCGCCCGAGTGACGCGCGCGATGTAGGCCGACGGCAACGCGCTGACGGCGATCACAGGAATGACGACTTTTCGCCAATCGTACACCGAGGAGTCGAGAATGTCGGAGAACTGGATCGGGCCGCCCCAGCCGAGCAATTTGAACCAGCCGAGGTTCACGGCGAAGATAATCGCGAGGAACGCCCCCATGATGAAATTGGGCACGCTCGCGCCAATCGTGGCAAAGCCGACGCCAATGTAATCCAATGGCCCGTTGTGATTCAGCGCCGAGAGGGTGCCCAGCGTCATGCCGACGACGACGGCGACGACGAGGCCGAGCAAGCCCAGCTGCGCGGTGACGAAAAAGGTGCGCCGGATGATCTCGGAGACGTCCTTGTCGCCCTGGAACGAGAGTCCGAGATCGCCGTGGGACGCATCCCAGAGATAGAGGCCGTACTGCTTGTAGAGCGGCTGATCGAGGTGGTAGCGGCGGTTGAGCGCGTCGTTGACCGCCGGCGGCAGCTTCTTGTCTTCGGTGAACGGGCCGCCGGGAACGGCATGCATCAAGAAGAACGTGATCGTCGCGACGACCCATAATACAGGGATGACCCAGAGCAGGCGGCGGAACGTGTATGCGGCCATATGTCCGGGTGGGGGGGCCCACCCCCGGGGGCCCCCCCCCCCATAGAAGCGCCCCGGACCCAAGCGCCTATTTAAGAAAAAACCCAACACGCCCGAGGTT
>JBBSDV010000072.1:0-14809 GCA_038240335.1 Dehalococcoidia bacterium | reverse complement strand
TAGCCCAGGAACCAGGGGTAGCCCAGATGCAGGCGCACCTCCTCGGCCAGGCGCCGCTCGGACGTGATCCCGTAGAGGTAGCCCAGCAGTAGCATCTTGATGATGACGACGGGATCGACGGACGGCTGACACGTATGGCTGCTGATGGTCGTCGCGGACGACCGAGAACCACTGGTAGGGCAGATCTCGCGGAGCGGCGATACGAAGGTAGCAGTCGATGCTCGAAGTGTTCGTGCTGATGACATCCCAGTATCTGCGCGTTGCGATCGCTACGGTCGAGATCGCCAGAGTCTGGGCTCGGGCCTGCGAAGCTGCTACCCGACGCCCGATACAGGCGGGTATGTGACGACGCCGTCTTCGACGCGCGCGAACGGTGTCACTCGGTGCGGACCGGCGTTCGTTACGCTCAGAATGTGACGCGCGGTACATCCTCGCGCGACCAGCGCGTCGGCGATCAACGAGCGGTGGCAGCGCCAGGGTACGGCCTCGGCGCACATCACGGCGAGTCGATGCTCGCCTCCTAGAGCGATCAGCTTGCTGATGGCGGCTTCGAACGCCGCGGTCATCATGTAGTCCGCATACCCGCGAAACGATGCATGGCGCCATCCGGTGTTCGGAGAGTCCGTGCGTGAACGCCGCCAGCCCCCAAGTTCTGGCATCGGTATATATTCGATTCCAGCCGCAGCCAGGCCAGCGGCCAGCGCTTCGCTATTGAATTGCGGGTTCCGGCGCGAGTGCGGCGCCGTCCGGACGTCGGCCAGCACCTCGATGCGCCAGGTCAGTAGGAGCGCCACAAAGTCGTCGAAGCTGCGGGTCGAGTGGCCGATCGTGAACAGCGTGCAATCAGGCATAGCATTCGGCCAGCGTTAGTGCTCCGGCGCAGGCCTTGGCCGAGTGCTCCGTGAAACGCACGTGTGAGCACGACCAGATGACGCGATCACCGGACGCGACCATGACACGAAACCGACTTCCGCTCGGTCCAACGACTTGCGCCAGGCTGTTGGCGTTGGCGCCGACGTCCTTCGGGGGAGGAGGCGGGCGCTCCGTTGACGACGCCATACTGTCGCTCCCTCTTCTTCGGTCAGCCGTCCGCGCGGACAACCCGGCGCTACCACGGTGTAGTGCCGCAGGAGTTCCTCAACTTGTTAGCTCTCTACCCATGCGTCGTAGTACATGTTGTCTTCGTATGAGCCTCCGTGGCCGTCGCGGATGTTGCGATACTCCCTAACAAATTCGATGGTCGCTGAGCCATTCCACCGTCAGAAGCCCGACGTTGTCGATGCGACGGCGCCGCTTGGCATCGTCAGTTGCGCGCCGCCGTCGCGTCGCTCGTTCGCAATGCTACGTTCGCCCGCATGCGATCATCGAGTTGAGCGCGACGGCTAGGTCGTCCGACATTTGCGCACCGGGCGCGCCTGCTTACGCCGCCTGCCGTACCGGTCTTTCAAAGATCAGCCAGACGCCTCGCATGAGCATCTGTTCGTCTTCCAATGCGGTTATGAGCCGCCATCCATCCTGCGCCATCTCATTACTCAACGTCATAGCCTTGGCAATGTCGAACGGCTCGTGCTTGGCTTGATACTCATACATGGGTCTACTCTCAATCCCGTTGCAGGCACGGCGGCCGCTATGCTCCCAAGTAGGCGAAGATCTGCCAGCCCATCGACGCAACTGTAGACCGCGTTCGTCAAATGGCGCGTGAAGCCAGGCTTCGGTGACGTGAAGACGTCGTGATCTCTGCAGTCGGACCGTTGCTTCACGTGCACTTCACGTCAGTCCAAACTTTCTTCACGTCAGATCACGAATCGGCCGTGCACCATGCACACCGGAAAGCGAGATGACGAGACATGGTCAGCCAACGGACAACCACCCAAATCGTCCTCCCCAGTGAGCCGGTCACGAGCCTCGGGGAGTACCGAAGTCGAGGCGGGCTCGCCGCCTACGAGCAAGTGTCGGCGAGCGACCCTGAGCAGGTGCTCGACCTGCTCCGCCGGGCGGGTCTGCGCGGCCGCGGCGGCGCCGGATTCCCAACGGCCATCAAATGGGGCAACTTGCGCCGGAGCCCGGCGCGGACGAAGTACGTGTGCTGCAATGGCGCGGAGGGCGAGCCGGGGACGTTCAAAGATCGCATGCTGCTCAGCCATAACCCGTATCGTATGTTGGAGGGGCTGGCGATCGCGAGCAAGGTGACGGGAGCGAAGCGTGCGTACATCGGCGTAAAGCGTCTGTTCCAGCCGATGCTGCAGGGCCTCGAACGTGCGCTTGAGGAGCTCCAGAGCGAGACGTCGTTTGCCAACGACATCGAGATCGTGTGGGGCCCCGATGAGTACCTGTTCGGCGAAGAGAAGGCGCTGCTTGCCGTCATCGAGGGCGGGTTGCCGCTCCCACGTGTGCTGCCCCCATATCTGCACGGGCTGTTCACCGGCGCCTACGGCGGGCCGAACGAGGAGCTGAGCAACCCGACCGTTGTGAACAACGTCGAGACCCTATCACACGTTCCCGGCATCATTACGCAGGGAGCTGACTGGTTCCGCTCGTTCGGCACCGAAGACACGCCGGGCACCATGGTGTTCACCGTACTCGGCGACGTGCGCCGCCCTGCGGTGCGCGAGCGCCCCGTGGCGGGCACGCTGCGGCAGTTGATCGAAGGCGTGGCGGGCGGTGCCGAGGATGGACGAAGGATCAAGGCTGTGCTGCCCGGCCTTGCGAACGCCGTCATCACCGAGGACAAGCTGGATACGGTGCTCGGCTTCGACTCGATGAAAGCCGCTGGGACCGCGCTCGGATCCGGCGGCTTCATCGTCTACGACGACACGGCGTGCATGGTTGGAGTGGCAGAGATGTACTCGCACTTCCTCTACACCGAGTCGTGCAACCAGTGCTCGCCCTGCAAGATCGGTTCTCGGCGCATTACGGAACGGCTCGTCCGGCTGCTGGCCGGCGACGCGCACCCAGACGACCTCGAGGAGATCGTCGAAACGACGACCTGGGTAACGAACGCGCAGCGCTGCTACCTCGCGACGTCCGAGCAGCTCGTGATCGGGAGCATCCTCGACGCGTTCCCGGACGAATTCGAGGACCACCTCGCGGGCACGTGCCAGCGCCGGCACGACCTTCCGATACCAAAGATCAAGGAATACAGCGAACGTGACGGATTCACGTTCGATGCGGAGTACAGGCGCAAGCAACCGGACTGGACCTACGACTAGCGGCTACCGTCTCTACTGGACGTGCAAAGGCCGGTCCGTCGTTGCGTTCGCGTGACTCCAACGATACCGTCAGCAGGAGCGTCCAGTGGGTGGAGCGTCATGCCAGATCAAGCCAGCCGTCCGACGCCCGAGGGTCTGCGCGCTTCCACGTCGTCGGCGATCACGCCCGAGGTGGTAAAAAGCCTTCGATCGCAACTCACGGAGGGCGGCGATATCGTCGATCCGACCACCTGGGCCGGTTCGATTCCCGAGGCGCACGGCATCGCACCCCGGCTGCGCATCGGCCGTAGCACGTGGTTCAACCTGCTCTGGCTGCTGCCGATTGGATTCGTGGTTCTTATTGCCGCCGTGGCGGCCGCGCAGGGCCTTCGTACTCTCCCGCCAGTGGAGCGCTTCATCGCCCGCTACCCCGGCACTGTCGACTCCGCCGACGCCAGCGCCGGACTGCCATTCTGGGTGGGTGTGCAGCACTTCTTCAACCTGTTCCTGTTGATCTTCATCATCCGGTCCGGGGTGCAGATCCTCAGCGACCACCCGCGCCTGTACTGGACGCGGCACAGCACGCCGGGCAGGGATTGGTTCCGTATCCAAAAACCTGTTCCTGCTGACCCGCTGTGGACGGCGAAGCAAGACTCCATCAGCTTACCGGGACAGGTAGGGCTCCCGGGAATCCGGCACTCCATCGGTCTGGCCCGCTGGTGGCATCTCGGGATCGACGTCTTGTGGTTGTTGAACGGCATGGTCTTCTACGTCTTACTGTTCGCCACGCCGCACTGGAGGCACGTTGTGCCGACCAGCTGGGACGTCTTCCCCAACGCGGTGTCGGTGCTGATTCAGTACCTCTCGTTGAACTGGCCGACCGACAACGGGTGGGTCGCGTACAACAGTCTCCAACTGCTCGCCTACTTCGTCACGATCTTCGTCGCGGCGCCACTCGCACTCCTCACCGGGCTGGGCATGTCGCCGGCGCTGTCCACGCGCTTCAAGCCGATCAGCAAAGTGCTTAGCATCCAGACAGCGAGGTCACTGCACTTCCTGGTGCTCGTCTGGTTCCTGTCCTTCATCGGCATGCACGTCACGATGGTCTTCACGACCGGCCTGTTGCGCAACCTCAACCACATCTACGCGGCACGCGACAACGAGAGCTGGGTAGGCTTCTCGATCTTCGCGATCTCGATGGTCGTGGTCCTCGTTGGTTGGGTTGCGGCGACGCCCTTCACGCTCCGTCACCCGCGCGTCGTGCAGCGAGTCGGATTTGCCTTGATCGGCCCGGTGCAACAGCTCTTCGAGCACCTCGACGCCACTCCCGGCGAGTACGACGAGAGCGATATCTCCCCGTACTTCTGGCACAACGGAGCGTACCCCGAGTCCGAGGAGTACCGGGCGATGTTCGCGAACAACTTCGCCGACTACCGGCTGCAGATCGTGGGGCTCGTGGAACATCCCGTCGAGTTCTCCCTGGGCGAACTGCGGGCGCTCCCGCACCATGAGCAGATCACCCAGCACTTCTGCATCCAGGGGTGGTCGGGCATCGCCAGGTGGGGCGGTGTCTCGATGCAAACGATCATGGATTTCGTCAAGCCGCGTCCCGATGCAAAGTGGGTTGTCTTCTACTCTCTCGGCGACGGCCCGGACGGAGGCATCTACTACGACGCGCACCCGATCGAGCAGATGAGCTATCACTTGACGATGCTCGCCTACGACATGAACGACGAGTCCTTGTCGTTCGGTCACGGCGCCCCGCTGCGTCTGCGAAACGAGACGCAGCTCGGATTCAAACAGGTCAAGTGGATCAAGGGCATGGAGTTCGTCGCAGACTTCTCAGAGATCGGCGGCGGCTTCGGCGGCTACAACGAGGACCACGAGTTCTTCGGGTATCGACAATCGATCTAGGTTCGGCGCGGTCGCCGCACACTCCGCCAAGCTTGCCGGCCGCCACGTGACCCGTCCTGTAGCGGGTGTTCCGCCAGCTCGCACTCCGGGCTTGATCTTCGCTCTCAGACGGCGGACAGAGACTACGACGAGCGGCACGAGGAGGATCCAAAACTGTGCCGTTGCCGCAATTGACCTGAGCTGGTACGGCACCACGGCGGCACGCAGTAGGAGAGTAGGCGAACGTTGGGCTGAAAAAGCGACAACCCATTGATTCTTTGAGGATCAGCTGTCGTTTATCGAAGCCCCAGTCGATAGAAGCGCCGCAGACAACCGCCACGTCTGCGATCGCGTGCCGGCACGCGCAGCAGCCACGAAATCAAGACAGTTGGGTCGTGATCCGTGGCAAGCCGTAGCCTACCCGCGCCGCCCGCACCTTGCGGGCAACACGGGCGCATCATTGTGACTACTGCTTCGACAGCGCTGGCATCGCACCCGTCGCACGCGCGATGTTCTCACCGACCTGTTTGAGCGGGATGCCGGCGGCGCTCGCCGCTGCCGTCAGTTCGTCGAGTGTGATGTTCCGGGGATCACCAGCCTTGTTGTTGGGGGCACTGCAACCGCACGAGACACACATAGTTGGCTAACTCCTTTTCCGGATTGGTCTTCATGTTCGATTATCGGCTCCCCGCGTTGGGCCGGCGTGAACTGCGAGCCGCTGCGGGTGAAGAAGATGTGAACGCGACCTGCGCCTCAGGTTCACACGCTCTTAACACGCGCGCTGCCGGACTTCACGTACGGCCGAGGGCGGGAGGTTAATTATGGAAACATCGGAGAGCGCCTCGAACGAGGTTGCGTAGACAAACGTAACCGCAGTCTGGATGCCGCGGGTTCGAGTTAACCTGAGAGTGAGCCTTCACGCGGCCTTCACACGCCGCCTGCCGCGCTTCACGCCGGACCGGTCGCCTTCGTCCGAACATGGTGAGCGAGCCGGGCAAGACGACGTCGGGCGCATGCGCTACCGGGTTCCGGCAGCCGGTGATGGCGCGAGCTGGCCCGAGTCGATGAAGCGCAGGCCGAGGAGATGCAGGTACACCGCCCCGCGCCACTCACCCCAGCGCGCCGTGATCTCGCGGACGCGTGCCGGTGTTGGCGTCGATCGCAGGTCGAGGCGGTGCGCCAGCGCGTTCGCGGCGCCAACGTCGTCTACCGGAAAGACGTCCAAGCGCCCGAGGCCGCGCAGCAGCGCGTACTCGGCACTCCACGGTCCGATGCCCGGCTGCGCTCGCAGGCGCGCGAGCGCGGTGTCGTTGGACTCCTTCGCCAGATCTTCCAGATCGAGCGCGCCGCCCAGGACGTCGCGAGCCAGTCCGATCAGCGTGCGCGCCTTGGCGTAGCTGAAGCCAAGGCCTCGGAGTTCGTCTTGCGAGGCTCCGGCGAGTGCGTCCGCTCGTGGGAACGCGAACGCGTCATGGTCGCCGACCTCTGCGTGCCGCCCGAAGCGTTGCACGAGGCGGCCCATGATTGTCATGCCAGCGGTGATGCTCAGTTGTTGGCAGGCGACGGCGCCGACGAGCGATTCGAACACCGAAGCCAGCCGTGGAGGCTTCATCCCGCGGAGGGGCTCAACCATCGACCGAAGGCGGCGGTCACGGCGTGCGAGCGTGTACAACCCTCGCAGGTCGAGGTCGAGGCCAAGCATTGTGCGCACGATACGCACCGTGAGATGCAAGAGTGCGTCGTTCTCGACGGTGATGTCGAGCAGCAGGCGTGGGTTCTCCAGCGGTCCGACCTGACGCACAGTCACGGCAGAGAGCTCCGTTGTCAGGTCGAAGACGCGCAGATAGCGTTCGCCGTCCCAACGGTCGACAGGGTTTCGGACGTTGCGCCGCAGCACCGCGACGGTCGCGTCGAGTCGGAACGGAGGGACGGGCCGAAGCTCTACCGTCCGGCTGGCAACGCCAAGCGGGCGAGACGTCCTGGACGGCGGACGATTGGTCGCGGTCATATCGGCGGAAGAACGGGCGAACAGGAGAATGAGCGATGAGCGTACAGATCAAGAGAGCGTACGAACCGGCGGCGCGAGGCGACGGCTACCGTGTGCTTGTGGACCGTCTCTGGCCGCGAGGGCGCCGCAAGGAGGACTTGCAGCTCGATATGTGGCTGAAGGATCTCGGACCGAGCGACGACCTGCGCACCTGGTTTGGGCACGATCCTGAACGATGGTCGGAGTTCCGGCGACGGTACCGGCAGGAGCTGCGAGCGAAGAGGCGGCAGGAGATGCTGCACGACCTCGCTACGCACGCCGAACGCGGCAGGCTGACGCTGGTCTTCGCGGCCAAGGATTCCGCGCACAGCAACGCGGCGGTCCTCAAGGCGATTATCGACAACAAGTCCGTCAGTCGACCGGAGCGGCGGCATAAGGAACGGTGACAATCCACTGTTAAGCACGCGTGTACGCACGCCAGGACCTCGCTCGCCAGCAACAACGGCTGCCCCACACCCATCCCCACGGCGAGGACGAGCGCCCGACACCGGAGGCACGCTCGGCGAGCCGGTGGAAGCGGAGCTGGCACGCCTCCTGAACCGCGCAGACCACGCGTGCGACACGGACGGCACCCGCTCAATTGGCACCGCGCCGCCGCCACCGGAGGAAGCCTGAATAGCTTGGCGCGACTCATATACGATGACGATGCTCTCTATCATTGCTCGGCGAATCCTGTGTGAATCCCCTGCTGGTAGTGCACGGGCACGTTGCTGATGAGGACGTAGTTGCGCGGAATGAGCCACTCTTTGTCTAACGGGTACGACGTCCTCGACCTTCCCCCGGGCTCGGCCCAGCTCTCTTCGTCGACGATGGCGCCCCGGAGTGGGAGCGCGCCGGGTCCGCGTCTGTTTTGATCACGACCAGCCCGGTCGAACATGACCTCACCGGCGGTAACAGGCGGAACGGGGCCCTGCTAGGTCGCGATGTTCCATTCACAGACGCCAGCGGTTCAACGCGACGGTTCTCCGTGCGGCGGCGGCGCGACTTCGCCCGCGCGGACTCCGTGCTAGTGACCGTTGTCGTGCACGAGCGTCACCGGGACGACGCCCGCTCGCACGATGTCGTCGGCGACGGTGCCCTGTGCCAGCTCCTCGAGCGCCGAACGGGCGTGAGTTGCCTCACCACGAGGTCGATGCCGTTCTCCGCGATCGCGTCAAGGATGCCGCGCACAGGGTCGCCGGACTTTCGGACCCGGCGCTGCACACGAACATCGTGGAGCTGCGCTGCCGCCTCGTCTACGATCCGCTGGAGTTGCTCCTCCTCCTCGCCGCTCTCCTTCGGCGTTTCCGGGTGTTCGCCGACGGACAGCACGACGATCTCGGCGTGCATCTCGCGCGCCAGCCAGTTGGCGACGGGCAATGCTGTTCGCGACGCTGCCGTCCGATCGACCGGGACAAGGATCTTGATCATGGTATCGCGATTCCCGGGCTCGATGTCGGCGCCGGCGGCGCCGATGCTCGCCGCCAGCCCTGAATCGCGGCGGTGTGTTCTCCCATGTGTTCGATGCCGGCACCCTGGAAGATCCGCTCACCTCGATCAGCGCGCAAGCGCGGAGGCCGCGTGCACGTGAACCAAGGGGCTCTGAAGAGTCCGTGAAGGGCGCCCTGACTACTGGGCGTCCGGTTTGGGCATCCGGTAGCCGACCTGTAGTTCGGTCAGGATAAAACGAGGATGCTTGGCGTCGTCACCCAGGTTGCGTCGCAGGTAGCGGACGTGCGATCGCACTAGCTCAGTTTCACCTTCGTACCCCGGGCCCCACACTCTCTGCAGGATTTGATCATGCGTGAGGACGCGCCCGGCATGGATCGCCAGTTCGTAGAGAAGCTTGTACTCCGTCGCCGTGAGCGACACGGGCGCATCCTTGACGGTCACGCGGCGCTCAGCGAAATCGATCTTCAAGTCCTCCAGTGCGAAGCTGTGCCGCTCCTCGAGAGCAGCCGTCCCGCGGCGCAGCGCTGCCTCGATACGCGCGAGTAGCTCGTCAGCGGCGAATGGCTTAGTCATGTAGCCATCGGCGCCGAGTTTCAGTCCGCGCACAATGTCCTCCGGCTTATCGCTCGCGCTGAGGAAGATGGCGGGGATCGGCGAGAACTCCCTAATGCGCTCCAGGAGGTCGAACCCGCTCATTTGGGGCAGATTGATGTCCAGCAAGGCGAAGTGAGGATCTTCGGCCTCGACGAGCTTGATGGCTTCGGCGGGGTCCATAGTGGCGATCACGTCGTAGCCGGCATCGTCAAGATGGCGGCTGAGATAACGCACGATCTGCGGCTCGTCATCTACCACCAGGATCCGCGTTCGTTTGCCGCGTCGAATTGCGCGACGCGACGGCTCAAGCGGCGCGGCCGGCTGTTCAAGAACATCATCAAGAGCGGGCAGGGAGAAACTGAAAGTCGCGCCTTCCTCCACGCCGTCGCTGGCCGCCCAGACGCGGCCGCCGTGCGCCTCGACGATACCTTTGCAGATTGCGAGCCCAAGCCCGGTGCCCTGGAGCCCGCGGCCATCTTCATGCACCTGCGTGAACTTCCTGAACAGGTGCGGCAGCCTGTGACGCGGGATACCTCGCCCATGATCGCGGACATGTACGACCACTGTGTCTTCATCCCGTTCCGCCGTGATGATGATGGGCACGCCCGGCGGCGAGAATGTCGAGGCGTTGCTCAAGAGATTGGCGAAGACCTGGAGAAGCCTTCGGGCATCCGCCTGCACGGCGGGAAGCGCCTCCGGAGCATGCAGTTGCACGTCGTGCTGCTCGCCTCGGCGCCTGAACGCCGCCCGCGCCTCTTCCATGATCACGATCAGATCCGTGGGCTGCAAACTGACAGCGAATGTGCCTGCTTCGATCCGCGTCATGTCCAATAGGTTAGTCACGAGATCGCGCAGACGATCCGCCTGCTCGTCGACAACCTGGAACAGTTCACGGGTCTCCCGCGCGTCGAGGGGCAGCTGGCTTCCCAACACAGTGGCCGCCGCGCCCTTGATCGCCGTGAGCGGCGTGCGGAGTTCGTGACTCACGATGCCCAGGAACTCGTTCCTGAGGCGGTCGATGTCGCGCAGTCCGCTCACATCCTGAATTGTCGCGACGGCGCCCGTGACCTCGCCATCCACCGAGCGCGATGGCCGGGCGCTCATAATGACCGGCACGAGATCGCCGTCGGGCCGCGCGAGCACGAACTCCTGCGCGAGAGTAACCAGGCCCGCCCGAAGCGCGCGATCAAGCGGCCGCTCTTCAGCCAGCGACTCCGTGCCATCGGCGCGCAGCAATCGCGTCTTCGTCCTATATTGATCGAGCGAACTTCCGGTGGTCAGCGCACCGCCCGTGATGCGCTCCGCCTCTTGATTTACCAGCATCGCGGTGCCGTCCTTGCTGTCGACGACAATGATCCCGACGGGCGATGCGTCCAGCAGCGCCGCCAGCCGGAGTCGCTCGGCCTCGACGGCTAGTTCAGCCTGCTCGAGCTGGCCGAGTGCCTCCTCCGCCGTCGCGCGCGCTGACTGTTCGCGCCGGAACAGCTGGCTAGTGTGGATGGCCGCTCCCGCCAGTCTGGAGAAGAGCACGAGGATCTCCTCGTCAGATGGCGTGAATTCATCTCCGCCCAAGGGGTTGGCGAGGTACAGACTGCCGACGATCTGCTCTTCCACGCTGATTGGTATACCGAGGAACGCCGCCATTGGCGGATGATCCTGAGTGAATTCGACGGCGCGTGGATGATCCGCGGTGTTCACGAGCCGCAGCGGTCGCTCAAGCTCTCTCACGTAGCCGAGAAGTCCCAATCCCTGCGGGGGACTCCCGACGAGCCGCTGTTGTTCCGCACTGAATCCGTGCGTAACGAACGCCCGAATGGCACCTTGATCATCGAAGAGGGCAAGTGCGCCGTAACGTGCCTCGGTAAGCTCACACGCTCCCTCGACGATTGCCTGCAGGACGGTAGCCTCATCGAGGCTTGACAAAAGTCGCCCCGTCGCGTCAGCAAGCCGCTTGAGAGAAGCCGAGGGCTCTGGGTCGGTCGTTACACGCTGTTTGCGGGATCCACTCATGGTATCTCTGGTCAACCCGTGAGACCCTCGTGACGCCGCCGCCGGGCCGGGGTTCGTGACGACAGAAGCGGCTTGTCTCTGTCCATTCCGGCGACTGGCGACGCGAGGCCACGTCGGCGTCCGTCCGGCGTCTCGCGGAGCGTATGTGCGCGTTGTCGCCGTTCTGCGGGAGATGGTAGCACGCGATTTGAATACGAGCATAACCACACAGCGCAGGTGCACATCGAGCGACGCCGATCTGGGCGGCGTTGTGAATAGCGACAGGATGTGCACCGCCGGGCGGACCTTGGCCCGCCGGCGCACACTTCACGGAACTTTCACGCCCCCTCGGCCGGCCTTCACGGCATCGTGGTGACCGCCCGTCATGCTGGTACTTGGATGACCTTCGTCGCCATAGATGGCCCGGCATGAATACCCGTGGTGCACTAGCCCGCGGTGCAGGTTGTTCAAGCGAAGGGCCCTCTGCGACAGACCTGCTTTCGAAGTTCATCGCCTGAAGGGAGGACACTCGATGCGTAGCAAGTTCTCGGTGCGCAGCCACCCGCTGCATCCGATGCTCGTGGCGCTCCCGGTCGGCCTGTTCGTGTGGACGCTGGTCGCGGACCTGGTCTATCTCGGCGGCGGTAGGAACCACATGTGGTACGACATCTCCTTCTGGACGGGCATGGTCGCGATCGGCACGGCGCTCGTGGCCGCGCTCCCCGGGTTTGGCGACTACTTTACCCTCGCACTCAAGAGCGACGCGCGCGTTATCGCCACGTTCCACATGCTCTTCAATCTCGCAACCGTCGCCGCGTTCTTCGTAGCCTTCCTCCTGATGCTGAACGACGGCGCGACGAGCGGCGTGCGGCTCGTGGTTGCAGTCGTGCTTCAGGCGGCGGGCGTCGGGCTGCTCTCAATGTCGGGCTGGCTGGGCGGCGAGATGGTGTTCCGCCATCATCTCGCCATGATCCCCGACAACGAGTAGTTCGCGCGGGTGAACACGCGAGGCACGAGCACCGCCGAGGTAGGAACATCGACATGCCTGATTTTCGTTACGTCATCGTTGGGGGAGGCATGGTCGCGGGGTATGCCGCCAAGGAGATGGTCGAACGTGGTCTGCAGTCCGGCGACCTCGCCATCGTGTCGAGGGACGACGCCCCTCCGTACGAGCGGCCTCCGCTGTCCAAGGGATTCCTCTCAGGTGCGGAGAACGAATCCGACCTGCTGATCAATGAGCCGCCGTTCTACGATCAGCACGGCATCACACTTCGCCTGCGTACCTTCGTCGAACGCATCGACGGGTTTGGTAAGAGGTTGCATCTGGAAGGAGGAGCTGAGATCGGCTTCAAGAAGCTCCTCATCGCCACGGGCGCGCGTCCGCGTACGCTCGATCTTCCCCGCGCGGACCTGCGCGGGATCTTCTACCTGCGCACGCTCGAAGACGCGAAGCAAATCCGCGGCGCCTCCCACAACGCGACGCGGGCGGTCGTGCTCGGTGGGGGATTCATCGGCATGGAAGTTGCCGCGGTCCTCACCTCGCGGAGCGTGAAGACCAGCCTGGTCTTCCCCGATGCCCGGGTCTGGGAACGTTTCTTCGCACCAGAGATGTCCGCGTTCTTCCAACGCTATTACGAAGATCGCGGCGTCCGGTTCATCACCGGTGCCCAGCTCGCGTCCGTCGAGGGCGCCGATCATGTTCAGTTTGTTGTGACGACCTCGGGCGAGCGACTGGCTGCAGACCTCGTGGTCGCGGGCATCGGTGCGGTTCCCCAGGTCGAGCAAATCGAGGGCAGCGGGGTCCGTGTAGACGGTGGGGTCGTCGTCAACGAATACCTGGAGACGTCGGTACGGGACATCTATGCCGCCGGCGACGTGGCGCGCTACTACGACGTCATCTCTGAGCGTCACCGTCGGGTCGAACATTGGGATAACGCTGTGGAGCAGGGAAAGCACGCGGCAAGGGCATTGCTGGGCCAACGCGCTCCCTTCAAGCATGTGCCGTACTTCTTCTCCGACGTCTTTGACCTCTCCTATGAATTCTGGGGGGACAATAGTGATGCGGACGACGTCGTGTATCGCGGAGACGTGACCCGTGGCAGCTTCAGCGCCTGGTGGCTACACCAGGGAACACTCGTCGCGTCGTTCATCATGAATCGCCCGGACGAAGAGCGCCGGCTGGCGCCGGCCTGGATCGCCGAGCGCCGTCAGTGCAGCGCCGACGAACTGCGGGCACTCGTCCCGGCGAGCTAGCGATCAAACTGTGAGGGGAAACATGCCAGAGACTAGCAGCAAGCACGCCTATCTCAAGACGCACAAGATCAGCGGCCGCTTGCTCAGGTTCCGGCTATCGGACGAGGGCGACGCGCTACGCGAGCAGGCGATGAGTTCGAAGGTCGGCCGTGCTGGGAAGACGCTGGTCAAGGACGGGCCTTTGCGCATCACGCAGGTCGCGCTGCGAAGAGGGGTACCGCTCCAGTCGCATCACGTCGACGGCGCCGTGAGCGTGCACGTGCTGCGTGGTCGACTGCGGCTGACGACGGCCGTCCGCGAAGTAGATCTCGGCCCGGGAGAGCTGGTCGCGCTCGACGCCGGCGTCGTCCATGCGGCGAGCGCACTCAGCGACTGCGTCATACTCATTGCCATGGCGATGACGTGAACGCGGCGTGCTCGGTGGCCTCGGGTCGCAGGATGCCGCGAACCTCGGCTCCCTGGCGCGCTCCGGCGAGGTGCTCTGCGCGATGGTAGAAGCTATGCCTTCGCATGTCGCGCCGGACGCGCCCGGCGAGGACGTTGTCTTGAAGCCCGGCGTCGAGACCAGCGGGTCCGGGTACCGAGCTGTAGTCACGTCCAGCGAGCGCGTCGTGTGGTCGTGCCGGCACGTGCACTTTACGGACCACTCAGCCCGTGCTTGCGCCGAACGACATCTGAAGCAGCTCGATGACGCGCGCGCCGCGGCGCTCGTGCGATGACGGACGGAGATCTCGCATGGAGGAGCCGCAGACGAGGATCGAGCGCGATTCGATGGGCACGATCGCAGTGCCGGTCGACGTCTATTACGGTGCGTCGACGGCGCGTGCGCTAGCCATTCCCCATCAGTGACCTGCGCCTGCCGCGGGCGTTCATCCGTGCGCTGGGTCTCGTCAAGCTGGCGTCGGCACGCGTGAATGTAGAGCTCGGGCTGCTTGATGCCCGTATCGGCGAAGCGATCGCGCGTGCCGCGCAAGAGGTCGCCGATGGCGCGTTCGATGCTGAGTTCGTTGTTGATGTGTTTCAGACGGGCTCCGGCACTTCGACCAACATGAACGCCAACGAAGTCATCGCCAACCGGGCCTGCTCCTCATTGAGGAGCGTCTGACGTTCGCCTTGGAACAGCTGCGCAACGCGCTGGAAGCGAAGGCCGGGGACTTTTGGGGCATCGTCAGGACGGGTCGGACCCACCTGCAGGATGCAACGCCCATCCGGCTCGGCCAGGAGTTTCGCGGCTATGCCGGACAGGTCGAGCGTGGTCTCCGCCGCCTCGGCGACGCACGCGAGGAGCTGTCGCAGGTTGCGCTCGGCGGCACGGCGGTTGGGACTGGCATCAACGCGCATCCGGCGTTCGCTGGGCGCGTGACGGCACTCTTGAGTGAGATGACGGGCCTCAAGATCGCCGAAACTACGAACC
>JBBSDV010000071.1:0-14812 GCA_038240335.1 Dehalococcoidia bacterium | reverse complement strand
GCCCGACGGATCGCGGTAGTTGTCGACGACGGCGAGATCCCACAGCGGGTGGGCGCGATCGAGCGGCACGGAGAACAGGGCCCCAGCGAGTGCCCGCAGCTCACGCTCGCCGCCCGGCCCGTCGATATGGACCATGCGGACATGGCGTTCGATCGCGAAGTCCGGGTCGTCGATCCAGATCTCGCGATGCGTGATCGGCGTGCGAGCGAGCTTCTGGTGACATTCGGGCACAGACGGCATCCGCGACTCGATGTAGCGCTGGAAGGCGGCGAGATCGATCACGCCGGCCTCGCTGCGGAACATTCCGGCCTCGAACAACGCGACGACGCCAACATGCATGTGCAGCGCCGGATTCTCGTACGCGAGAAATGACTCGTCTTGAGGTGAGAGCCGCGCGAAGAATGCCGGCTTTCGGCGGTGGAGCAGGTTCAAGTGCAAGGGGATGATCCTCGTTCTCGGCGCGAGACGCGGCGGGAGCGTCTCTCAACTCTATACGAGATGATGGGCACGATCGGTCACGGATCGTATGAGGGAAAGCGCAGATTATGGCGACAGCGCATGATCTGCGCCGGGGCGAGGAACTTGGCCCGATCGTACACTGAGGCATGCCGAGACGAGCTGCCGCCAAACCAGCATCGATGTTCGAAACACGCGGGGCGGGCCTCGACGATGCGCCCGATGCCGGCGCGCCGCTGGCCGCCCGCATGCGGCCGCGCAGCTTCGCGGAGTACGCGGGCCAAGAGCACATCGTCGGCGAGGGGCGGATGCTGCGGCGACTCGTTGAGACCGGCAACCTGCCGTCGATCATTCTCTGGGGGCCGCCCGGCACCGGCAAGACGACGCTGGGCCGCATCATCTCCCGCGGTACGGACGCCACGTTCGTGCCGATCTCGGCCGTCTCCGCCGGCGTCGCCGATCTGCGTAAGGCGGTGGCCGAGGCACGCGATCGCCTCCGGGCCGAGCAAGGCCGCACTGTCCTCTTCATCGACGAGATACATCGCTTCAACAAAGCGCAGCAGGACGCGATCCTGCCGTTCGTCGAGGACGGCACGATCACATTGATCGGCGCGACGACCGAGAACCCGTCGTTCGAGGTGATCGGTCCGCTGCTGTCCCGGTGCTGCGTCTTCGCTCTGAAGCAGCTTGGGGCCGACGATATCGCCCTCATCGCTCGCAACGCGCTCGCGGACGAAGAGCGTGGTCTCGGCCGGAGCGGCGTCATTGCCGACGACGGCGCGATCGACGCGCTGGCGGCATCGACCGGCGGTGACGCGCGGATCGCGCTCAACGCCCTCGAAGCGGCGGTCGCCGGCACTGCCGCACGCCACAGCGCCGAACGCGCCGCCGACGGCACGGAAAGCGATCCCGCGCCCCGCGTGACCGTCGCCGATATCGAGGAAGCGCTGCAGCACCGAACGTACCTCTATGATCGACAGGGAGACGCGCACTACGACACCGTGTCCGCCTTCATCAAGTCGCTGCGCGGCTCCGACCCGGATGCGTCGTTGTACTGGCTCGCGCGGATGATCGAGGCGGGTGAGGACCCGCTGTTCATCGTGCGGCGGATGGTCGTGCTTGCGTCGGAGGATATCGGGCTCGCCGACCCGCAGGCGCTCGTCGTCACGACGGCGTGCCAGCAGGCGGTGCACTTCATCGGCATGCCCGAGGCGTTCTATGCGCTCGCCGAGACGGCGCTCTACCTCGCGCTCGCGCCGAAGAGCAACAGCGTCGGCGCGGCGTACGGCATGGCGCTCCGTGATGTCGAGGCGACGCGCAACGACCCCGTGCCGCTGCACCTGCGCAACGCCGTCACCGGACTGATGAAGCAAATGGGGTACGGCGCCGGCTACAAGTACGCGCACGACTACGAGGGCGCCGTCGTCGAGCAGCAGCACCTGCCCGACCGCGTGGCGGGACACCGCTACTATCAGGCGAAGGATCTCGGCTGGGAGGGCCGCCGCAAGCGTGAGCGGCGCGACGACCATGACGGAGATGCGAAGTGACAGGCGGAGGATGCGAGGCCGGAACGCTGAGCAACTCGTTCCGATGTTGGCGCTGGCACGCATCGGGGGTTGACGCAGATTTGCGCTCCAACCTACCATCGACGTTCGAGCTCTCAACGGAGCGGCAAAAGGAGCATGCAGATGACTGACGTTTTGGTGATGGCGGGGACGAAGAAGGGCGCGTTCATCTATACCTCTGACGAGCGGCGCCAGAACTGGTCGCTGTCCGCGCCGATCTATACCGGCTGGTCGATCTATCACATGGCGGGTGACACCCGCGGCGATCACCCTCGACTGTACGCCGCTGCTAACCACTGGGCATGGGGCCCATCCGTGGCGAAGAGCGACGATATGGGCGCAACGTGGGACTATCGAAGCACGGGGCTCGCGTTCCCCAAGGACAGCGGACAGACGATTCAGAACGTCTGGAACGTGCAGCCGGGCCACGCCTCCGAGCCTGGGGTCGTGTATGCCGGCACGCAGCCGGCGGGCCTCTTCCGCAGTGAGGATTGGGGGCACACGTGGTCGCCTGTCGACGCGCTGAACAACCACGAGACGCAGCCCACGTGGTCGATGTCCGGCGGCGGCGACTCGTCGCTGCACTCGATCGAGATCGACCCTCGCGACGCGAAGCGTGTGTACATCGCGATCAGCACCGGCGGCTCGTTTCTTACGCCCGACGGCGGCAAGACGTGGTCCATCTTCTCGACGACGGCGAAGATTTCGAACGAGAAGGCGCTCGCCTGGACGGCGGAGATGGTGACCGCATTCCCGAATGAATCGCCGGACGCCATCGACCCGCTCGCGGTCAACGAGATGCACAAGATGCGGATCGATCTCAAGAACCCGGATCGCATTTGGACACAAACGCACGTCGGCGTGTTCCGTTCCGACGACTGCGGCACATCGTGGAGCGACATGACGACGGGCCTGCCGTCGTTTCACGGCTTTCCGATCGCCGTAACGAAACGCGAGGCCGACGCCGTGTACGTCGTGCCGCTCGCGTTTTCCGGCCTCTACGACAACTTTCGCGTCTGCGATGGACAGTTCGCCGTGTATCGCACGCGTGATGCCGGCGCGACATGGGAACCGACGACGAAGGGGCTCCCCGGTCCGCATGACTATCAGAGCGCATATCGCGAGGCGATGGACACCGACGGCCTCGAGGCGGAGGGTGTCTACGTCGGCACGAGCAACGGCGAGGTCTACGGGAGCTTCGACGGCGGCGACGGGTGGACGCGTCTTCCGGGCACGTTGCCGCCGATCCTCTCGGTCTCATGCGCCGTCGTGTGAGCCGGTGACTGGTGACTCTACCGCCGCGCGCTGACTGCTCGCTGCTCCAGTGAGACGACCGCGTCGACGGCCAACAGCAGCGTGGCAACCGACGGGAGATGTGTGCATCGATCGCTGGCGGCGCGCGTGGCGGAGACATGGCTCCGCCTGCTCGACTTCGACGCGCGCGAGCACCCAGAGCACTTGCGTATGAGCATCCCGATGATAGAAGACCGCCCATGGTGGCGCGCGGCGACGTGATCGCGATCAACCTGGAACGACGTGAACGAAGAAGCGCACGGCGGTGCCACGCGTAGATCGCGGCTGAACCGTGAACTACAAACGAAAAACTCCCCTAGTGTGCCGCCGCGAGCGCCGATTCGTTCGGATCGAACGGCGGGAACGGCGCAAACAGGGATTCGAGCTCGCGTCGGATCGGGTCGTCGGGGGGGAGGTACGGGCTGAAGTCGCCGGTGGGCTCGGGGCGCGAGCGCTGGCCTGTGACCTTCTTGTCCATGATCTTGTTCTGGAGCATGATCAGCCCCGTCAGCAGCGACTCCGGGCGCGGCGGGCAGCCCGGCACGTAGACATCGACGGGGATCAGCAGGTTGACGCCGGGGACGACACTGTAGGCGTTTGCGAACGGCCCGCCCATGATCGCGCAGCCGCCCATCGAGATCGCCCACTTCGGCTCGGGCATCTGCAGCCAGATGCGGCGGATGGCCGGCGCCATCTTCCAGGTGCAGGTGCCGGACACGATCATCAGGTCGGACTGCCGCGGCGAGGCACGAAAGATCTCGGCGCCGAAGCGCGCGATGTCGTAGCGCGGCGTGGCCGTCGCGATCATCTCCATCGCGCAGCAGGCGAGGCCGAACATCGTCGGCCAGAGCGACGACGAGCGCGCCCAATTCATGATCGTGTCGACGCCCGTCAGCAGGATGTTTTGCTCGACATCGGTATCGATGCCGGCGTCATCCTGGCCGAGCAGCGGGATCGTTTCCATCGTCATCGTTTCATTCTGACCGATCGCGCTGAGTTTGGGCAATATTTCACAAACGGTCGGGCGGGCGCGCTCGACCTAGCCACCCGCGCGAGCAGCAGTTCTCTTCTCGCGCAGCTCGCCGCCGACGGGGAGGCCGTCGCGCATCTCGCGCGGCTCGAGCTTGCGTTCGCAGTACTTGTCGAGCGTGTCGCGGTCGGCGTCGAACGCCATGCGCGGCACGGCGTAGCCGCAGGAGGTCTGCACCTTCTCGACATCGATGAAGAACGCCTGGCGGACGTACGGGTGGACATCGTCAACGAACGCGTTCTGATACTTCCGCAGCGCAGGGTCGTCGAGATCGACGGAGCGGCCGTGGCCATACACTCGGACGATGCCGGCAGTCGCGTCGAAGCTGCAGAGCATCAGCGTGATGCGGCCGTTCTCGGCCGTGTGCTTCGCCGTCTCGTTGCCGCTGCCGGGATAGTCGAGGTAGCCGACGAGGTTCGGCTCGAGCACGCGCAGCAGAGTGCGTCCCTTCGGCGATAGGTTCGGAAAGCCATCGGGATCGCTCGGCGCCGTCGCGACGAAGAACATGTGCTGCCGTTCGATGAACGCCCGGCGCTCCTCATCGATGAGGTCGTACCAGTCAGCCATGTGTGCTCTCCTTTGCCTTCCGCGCATTTGCCGGTGTTTTTATCGTCGTTGATCAAATGCAGCCGGGCCTGGATGCGGGACGCGAGAAGCGATCTCGAATCTACAACTACGAACTAGAACGACCAACTACAAACTACCGTTACGAAGTCCGCTCCGTCCTCGGGCGGAACGTGCGCTCGGACGGCGGGACGTCCTTGAAGAAGGCGCGGTTGGTCGCGATGTACGGCTTCCACTCCGCGGGCACGTCATCCTCGAAGAAGATCGCCGTGACGGGACAGACGACCTCGCACGCGGCGCAGTCGATGCAGGTATCGGGATCGATGTAATACTGCGGATCATCCTCGCGCGTGTAGATGCAGTCGACGGGACAGACGTCGACGCACGACGCGTCCTTCTTTGTGATGCACGGCTCGGTGATGACATATGCCATGAGAGAACCCTCGATTGTTCCCGGTTGTACGCGGTCTCGGCTTTAGTGTAGAGCCTGCGCCCTCAATTGAGCACGGAACCGGGCGTCAAGCGAGCACTCTGTAGCCGGCCTACAGCCGCGTTGTTGCAGTCTCGATGATTGCACGTCACCGAAAGCGGTTCTACAGTGACCAGCATGCGACGCCAGAGGAACTCTTGACGGAAGACGCATCGCTCGATCTCGAGGCCTACAATCGCGGACAAGCGCCGTGGATCGGCGGTGCGCTGCCGATGCAGTTCGAGCATGTCTCCAAGCAGCGCGTCGTGATGACGATGATCGTCGACCATCGCACACACCAGCCGATGGGGCTGCTGCACGGCGGCGCGTCCGTCGTCCTTGCCGAGAGCGCAGCGTCGACCGGGGCCGGCCTCAACTGCGCCGAAGGAATGATCGCCCTCGGGCAGGAGATCAATGCCAACCACCTGCGCTCAAAACGAGATGGCGTCCTGCGCGCCACGGCGCTGCCGGTACACATCGGCCGCACAACCCAGTCTGGTCCGTGGAGATCCGCGACGAGGAGGAGAAGCTGGTGTGCATCTCCCGCTGCACGCTCGCCGTCATCCCCGCGCCGCCCGGCGTCCGACGCCTGTACACAGAGCCACCGACGTAGGCATCAAATCACCAGGGCGCGCGACCGTCGACGCTCCCATGCCACCCGTTCGGCCCGAGCAACTAGCTTCGGCCGCCCAGATCATGGCCACCAGAGGGCGCGCGCCTGGGTGCGGAGAGCGTCGCGGTGATCGGGATGGGCGACGGCGATCAGCTCCTCCGCGCGCTGGCGGTGGTTCTTGCCCCAGAGGCGCGCGACGCCGTACTCGGTGATCACCGTGTCCGCGTAGAAGCGGGGGATCGTGACGAACGAGCCCTCCTCCATCTGCGCGACGATGCGTGAGACCGCGCCGCCCATCGCCGTCGAGGGCAGCAGAGTGATCGCGCGGCCGTGCGGCGAAAACGCGCCGGCCAGATGCATCTCCGGCTGACCGCCCGTCCCGTTGATCATGCGTCCTCCGAACACGGTCTCGGCGTTGATCTGGCCGAGCAGGTCGACCGTGATCGCGTTGTTGATCGAGACGAAGTGGTCGAACTTCGTTACCGTGCGCGGGTGCAGCACGTACTCCGGGTCGTACAGCTCGAAGTGCGGATTGTCGTCGATGATGTCGAGGTCGTTCGGATCGCACCCGGTCCAGGCGGCGGCGACGCTCTTGCCGGCATGCACCTCCTTGCGGCTGCCGTCGACAATGCCGTCGCGCCACATCCGCGCCAACCCCGGCCAGCCGAGCTCGGTGTGGATGCCGATGTGCTTGCGGCCGTCGAACGCGCCGAGGCGCACCATGCCCCGCGACGGCTCGCCGACGCCGATCTGGATCGTATCGCCGTCGCGGATCAGATCGCGCAGGAAGCCCGCGATGGGGCTCGCTTCCGGGGGCGGCTCCGCCAACCCCAGCAGGCGGCCGACGTCGTCGGGCGACAGCGCCGGGATCAACGCCGCAATCGAGCTGATGATCTGCAGGTTCGGCAGCGATTCGCCGAGCTTGCGCCACCCTTCCTTGCGCGCCGGGTCGGCGATCATCTCGAGCGCGCGGTCGAATTCTGCGCGGCCGAACGGCGGCGGCGTATGCTCGACGAACATGTCGATTTCGGACACGTGGATGTAGACGTCGCCGTGCACCTGCGTAAGCGCTTCGTTCACCTCGGCGATGACAATCGGGCAGCGCTTCGCGTACGAGCGCTGCACCCAGTTGTGGACGCCGAAATGGCAGTATCCGGCGCGATTTGGTTTCGAAACGGTGCAGAACAGCACATCCGGCACGGGCACGTCCTCGCGCCCCTGGTCGTAGGCCTTCATGCCGAGCGAGAACAGGTTCGGCAGATATGTGGCGCGCCGCTCGTCCATCATGAAGCGCGCGTAATCGCCGATGTATAGCTCGAATTCGACCTTGAACGACGTTTCATCCGGCAAGCGCATCCACCCGGGATCCGCGGCCGGCGCGAGGAGCCGGATCATCACATCGCGCAGCTCATCCTTGCGAGCGGCGAGCGCCGGTGGCAGCGTCGCGGGCGGAAAGATCGGCACCATCACGGTGTCACCCGACTTGACCGCCTTCACCGCCTCCGCCGGCGTTCTCAACCGCTCCCGATAGTTCTCCTGCCAGTCCATGCCGCCTCCTGCCTGTCGAACGTTGCACTGCGCGATTATCCCCGCGCGCACCGGATAAGAGAAGGGACATCTCTCGATGTCCCTTCTCCTTACGGCGCACTACGTCGCACCCTGCGGCATGCACGACCTGTACTCGCGCGGGGTGCCGCTTACTGAACGGTGAAGCCGGCGTGCATGCCCTGCTCGTAATGTGCTGCGATGTTGCAGATCACGACGTACTTGCCCGGCGTCAGGGTGACCGTGAGCTTCCCGGTGCCGCCGGAATCGATGCTTTCCACTTCATCGACCTTCGTCAGCCCGGCGCCGTCTTCGTTGACCTTATGGTTGTCCGTGTCCTGGGGCAGCTTGTCGGGCGCGAGATCGGTCTTAAAGACGACGAACTCGTGTACCGACGGCCCGTTGTTCGTGATCGAGAACGTTACCGAGCCTGCAGACGCCGTCGCAGGAGCCAATCCGATGGCGAAGTCCTTCTCTGTTACGTCGATCGACTTTCCAGCTGCCCCGGCGCTCGTGGCGACAGCCGTGCCCGCTTGCGGGGAGCCCGCTGCGGCCGAGCCCGTTGCGGCCTTTGTCGCCGCCGACGTTGGCGCCGCCGCCGTTGCCGGCGCGGCGCCGGCGCGCGCTGTGGCCGTCTTATCGCCGCTGCTCGTGCCGCCGCCACATGCCGCCGCGCCGAGCGCGATCGCTGCGAGCACCAATGTCACGCTGAGCGTGCCGAACCTGCGCTTGTTCTCCATAGACGTGTTCATCCTCCTGCTTCGAAACATCCAACACCGAAGTATGACGTTGGAATCGTTTAACCCGGACGTACTCCCGTCCGATGAACATCACAGAAGCGTGGCAGCGGGAGTAGACACGGGCTTTCTGAGCCCGCGGCTGATTGAGGCTTCATCCGACCGTAAGGACTCGGACGCTCAGGCGAACGGCATCGGCGCCGTTAGGCTCAGGCGACGCGGACGCCTAGCTCCGCGAACTGCCGCTCGAGGTCGTCGCCACGGTCGACGCGAAAGTGCACCGCGGCCATGCCCGTCGCTCGCGCCGCTTCGACGTTCGATTCGAGATCGTCGACGAAGGCGCATTCCTCTGGTCGGAGCGCGAGCCGCTGGGCGGCGATCGCGTAGATCTTCGGCTCCGGCTTCGCCATTCCAACGTCGGCGGACACGACGACCTCATCGAAGAGATCGTAGATGCCATGCGAGTCGCGGAGTCGCGCGATGAGGCTGTTGTCGGCGTTGCTTAGCACGGCCGTCCGGTATGGCGGCCGGAGTCGGCGAATCAGGTCGATGTTCGGCGCGATCAGATGCTGGCGATCGCGCCAGTCACGGTGCAATTGTGGCAGCTCACGGCCCGCCACGCGCTCGAGCTCGAGATGTGCCTCCGTCAGCCAGGCATCACGATCGCCGACGCCGATCTCGAGCTGTCGCCAGGTATCGGAGCCATACAGCGTCTCGACGATCGCCCGCTCTCGCAGCCCGTGCTCGAGCTCCAGGGTACGCGTCACGTCCCAGCGCATGTCCCACAACACGCCGCCGTAATCGAAGATCAGGCCCTTGATCGGCACTCATTACTCCTCTGCTTGCTGTCATCTCACTTCGGAGATTCTCGCATGCGGCTGTGTCAGGCGCATGCCACGTGATGCTGCTTCCCAATGGAAAACCTGGCGACATCGCTCTCGCTAGATCGCGCGCCGTGCGCTAAGCACCGGTCTCGCCGGTCGCCGCTTCATTGTCTGCGCTGCTCCCGGCTTCGCACGCGCCGGCGAGCGCCGCGGCGCTGGCTGGCAGTTCGGACAGAAGACGCTGCTGCGGCCGCCGATTTTGATCCGGAGCATCACGGCGCCACACGTATAGCACGGCTCGCCTTCGCGGCCGTACGCGCTCACGGTCTCCTGGTTGCGCCCGATCTCGCCGTCGAGGTTCACGTGATCGCGGAGGCTCGTGCCGAGGCTGCTGCCGCGCGCTTCGATACCCATGCGAAGCGCCGCGAGTATGCCCGCGTGGAGCCTGAGCCAGTCCGCCGGCTTCAGCTTGTTCGCCGGCCGCAGGGGATGGATGCGCGCCGCGTGCAGCGCTTCATCGGTGTACAGGTTTCCCATCCCGGCGAGCACTGTCTGGTCGAGGAGCACCGACTTGATCGGCGCGCCGCGTCTCGCGGCGCGCGCGCGCAGCACTGCCGGCGTGAACTCTGCGTCGAGCGGCTCCGGCCCGAGCTTCCCCATCACCATGGTCGCGTCTTCGATCAGCCACATCGTTCCGAACTTGCGCAGATCGATCCATCGCAGCTCGTGCCCGTCATCGAGGCTGAACACCGCACGCGTGAAGCCGTCCTGCGGGTCGTCCGGCAGCCGATAGAGGAGGTTGCCCGACATGCGGCGATGGATCACCCATGCCCGCTCGTCGTCGAGGTCGATGATCAGGTACTTGCCGCGCCGGCGGAGGCCGGCGATCGTGCGTCCCGTCAGTTGGCGACAGAACTCGGGGCGCGGCACAAGCTGCACGAGTTGCGGCGTATCCTCAGCGACGGCGCACGCCGTGATCCGCCGGCCGATCACGCGTGCCTCCAGATCACGCCGCAGCGTCTCCACTTCCGGCAGTTCGGGCATGCAACCACTTCACCGCAACGCGATCGCGCGCGCAACTTCGGTGCGCTTTCGTGTGCGACAATGACGCCAATGACAAGCTAAGCTCAGGTAATGCGACCTGCTCCGGGCATCGTCGTCCGACCCTTCGAGCCGCGCGATCAGGTCGCGGCGCGCTCAATCATCCTCGCCGGCTTCCTCGAGCGCTTCGGCACCATCGATCACACGCTTAATCCAGATCTCCACGATATCGCTGCATCGTTTGCCTCCGGCTGTTTCGTCGTTGCGGAGTGCGACGGCGAACTCGTCGCTACCGGTGCCGCGATGCCTGAGTCAGCGGGGATCGCACGCATCTCGCGCATGTCGACGCTGGCTCGCTACCGGAGACGGGGCATCGCGACAGCAGTACTCCGCATGCTCGTCGAGCGCGCACGCAGCGATGGCGCGGCGCTCATCGTGCTCGATACGAACGCCGATTGGAGCGATGCGATCGCCTGCTACCTCGCATTCGGGTTCGTCATCGCATCCCGCGAACGCGGCGGCGTGCAATGCGCCTTCGATCTGTCACGCGACTAGCGCCCGGTCGCTCGCCGCCTCCAGCGCGTCGACGAGCACCTCCCGCCAGCCGGCGCCGGCGGCGTCGAGATCGACGCGCATCTGCGTGTGGCCGAGGACGACACCGTCCATCCGCTCGAGGTCGCGCCGGACGGTCGGCGACATGCGCTCCCGCAGATCGACGCCGTCGGCGGTCCGCACAAGCAGGACAGTCTGTCCGGACGCACTCTCCTCGCGCACGATAGCCGCGACGTGCGCCCGCTTCGCCAGCACACGCAATCGCACGATGTACAGCAGGTTGCGCACCGCCGTCGGCGGCGATCCGAAGCGGTCGTTGAGCTCGCGCTCCATGTCGGCGGCGATCGCCAGCGCATCGGCCCCACCCGCGAGGTCGCCGGCCGCGGCCATGCGCTGATACAGCGCCAGGCGCAGGTTCAGGTCGCCGATGTAGCTCTCGGGGATGAACGCCGGCAGCGGCACATCGATAACGACCGGCGCGGTCATCCGCGAAGGCGGTGGCGGCTCACCCTTCGCCAGCGCCTTCAACCCCTCGACTGCGTCCGCGAGCAGCTTCACGTACAAGTCGAAGCCCACGGCGCCAATCTGGCCGCTCTGCTCAGCGCCGAGCAGGTTGCCGGCGCCGCGGATCTCGAGATCGCGGAGGGCTATCTGGAACCCGGCGCCCAGTTCCGTCGCCTCGAAGATTGTCTGCAGCCGCTTCTGCGCGACCTCGCTCAGCGGCTTGTGCTTCTCGTACAGCAGGTACGCATACGCGCGCGCGGCACCGCGCCCGACGCGGCCGCGCAGCTGGTAAAGTTGCGCGAGCCCGAACTTGTCGGCGTTGTTGATGATGATCGTGTTCACGTTCGGGATATCGAGCCCCGATTCGATGATCGTCGTGCAGACTAGGACGTCGGCCTTGCCGTCCGTGAAGTCGAGCATCACGCGCTCGAGCTGCTCCTCCGGCATCTGACCGTGGCCGATCAGCACCTCCGCTTCCGGCACGATATCGCGCAGCTTTCGCGTGAGCAGCTCGATGTTGTGCACGCGGTTGTGGACGAAGTACACCTGGCCGCCGCGCTCCATCTCGCGCGTGATTGCCTCCCGCACGAGATGGTCGTCGAACTCCGTGACGTAGGTCTTGATCGGCAGCCGCTCTTCAGGCGGCGTCTCGATCGTCGACATGTCGCGGATGCCGGTGAGCGCCATGTTGAGCGTCCGCGGGATCGGCGTCGCTGTCAGCGTCAGTACGTCGACCTGGCTGCGCATCTGCTTCAGCCGCTCCTTGTGCGAGACGCCGAACCGTTGCTCCTCGTCGACGACGATCAGGCCGAGGTTTTTGAATCGCACGTCCTTCTGCAGCAGCCGGTGCGTGCCGATGACGATGTCGACGTTGCCCTCGCTCGCTTCCGTTACGACGCGGCGGATGTCGCGATCGCTGCGGAACCGAGATAGCATCTCGACCTTCACCGGGAAGCCGGCCAGCCGCTGCTTGAAGGTTTTGAAGTGCTGCTGGGCGAGCACCGTCGTCGGCACGAGGACGGCGACCTGCATGCCGTCGAGCACCGCCTTGAAGGCGGCGCGGATCGCGACCTCGGTCTTGCCGTAGCCGACGTCGCCGCAGACGAGGCGATCCATCGGCCGCAGCTCCTCCATGTCGTGCTTCACGTCGCGGATCGCGCCGACCTGGTCCGCCGTCTCGACATACGGAAACGACGCCTCGAGCTCGGTTTGCCACACTGAGTCGGGCTGAAACGCGTGCCCCTCCGCCACTTCGCGCGACGCGTACAGCTTGAGCAGCTCACCCGCCAGTTCTTGCACCGCGCGCCGAACTCGTGCCTTCGCGCGCGGCCACTCCTGCGTGCCGAGCCGCGTCAGCGACGGCCGGTGCTCGCTCGGTCCGACGTAGCGGCTGACGCGATCGACCTGCTCCGTCGGCACGAAGAGCCGGTCGCCGCCCTCGTACTGCAGCTCGAGGAACTCGTGTTCGTTGCCGCCGACATCCTTCCGCACGAGACCGGCGAAGCGGGCGATGCCGTGTTCGATGTGCACCACGTACTCGCCGGGGACGAGGTCGGCGATGAATGCGCCGCGTGAGCCGCCGCGCCGCGCCGGCGCCCGCCGCTGCTTGCTGAAGCCGAAGACTTCGGCATCTGTAAGCAGCGTTAGGCCCGCGCCGTCGCTGCCCACGGACCAGCCATGCGGCAGCGATCCATGGACGATGGTCAGTGCGCCGTGTCCGAGATCCGGCTCGCCCGGCGTGTTGGCGACGCGGGCGAACACATCGTGCTCTTCGAGCAGCTCCGCCAATCGCTTGGATTGCGTCGAGACGATGACCACCTGCTGGCCGCCGCGGAGTGTCTGCGGCAGCTCATCGGCGAGCACGCGAAGCCGCCCGCCGTACGCCGCGACGGGTCCGAACGGCAGGCGTACGGCGGCATCAGCGTCGGGCGATTCCTGGTCGCCGGTCGCCCAGCGCGAAAGACTGAGCCGGCTCGAGCGTGACTCGATCGCCGCTCGCAGCTCCGGCCATTCGACGTGCGGCTCCGGCATGCCGCGGGGCAACTCGCCGCGCCGCTCGAGCTCGATGCGCGCCTCCCGCGCCTGCTCGTCGTGTTCCCGTGCCAGTGCCGCGATGTCGGCCGGCTCGTCGATGACGACGATCGTGCTCGCGGGCAGATGATCGAGCAGCGTGCCGGCGGTCAGAAACGGCAAATAGAACTCATCGCCGGCGAAGCGATCCGCGCGCTGCAGCGCGGCGACGTCTTCGTCGAAGCGCTCGCGTGGC
This sequence comes from Dehalococcoidia bacterium, assembly GCA_038240335.1. Classification (GTDB taxonomy): domain Bacteria; phylum Chloroflexota; class Dehalococcoidia; order DSTF01; family JACRBR01; genus JBBSDV01. Next base: position 1,353 of record JBBSDV010000071.1, on the reverse strand, counting down.
TCGCCCGCCATGCCGGCGACCTGCATCCTTGCCGCAAGCTGCCCCATGCGCTCGTGGTCGATCACAAGCTCGCTCGCCGGACCGATGCGGATCGCGTCGCGCATCCCGGACGAGCGTTGTGTCGCCGGATCGAAGGCGCGAATGCTCTCGACCTCGTCGCCGAAGAGCTCGATGCGGAGCGGCAGATCCTCGGCTGGCGGCCAGACGTCGATGATGCCGCCGCGGCGGCTCGCCTCACCCGGCGCGCCCACCTGCGGCAAGAAGCGATAGCCGCCCGCGTCGATGGTCCGCAGCAGCGTGTCCTGATGCGCCATGCCGCCACGGACGAGCGTCATCGCGGAGCGCGTCAGTTCGTCTCGAGTCAGGGTGCGTTGCGCGACGGCCGCCGCGCACGCGACGACAATCGGCGCCACGACCGTTGGCGCGGCGGTCACCGAGGGAGGGTCGTCTCGCTGTTCCTCGAACGCCTCGAGCGCGTCGAGCACCTGCAACCGGCACTGGATGTCGTCCGGATCTGGGGAGAGGCGCTCGTACGGCAGAGCGTCGCGTTCCGGGAACAGCAGCACGCGCGCCGCCGCCTCGGTCCCAAGCCACGCTTGCAGCTCCTCGACGAGCGCGTCGGCATGCTGCGGCTTCGCCGTGAGGACCAGCAGCGGCTCGGCGCAGTCTCGCACCAGCGCGGCGAGCACCGCGGCCTTCGCGCCGTCGCTGACGCCGAGGAGCAGCGATCCCGCCGCGGACATGCGGCGGCGCAGGCGGTCGAGCTCAACCGTCTGGTCGATCGCAGGCAGCAGTGCCGAAAGATCCATCGCCCTCCGGTGAATGCTGCATTCTATCGAGTTCTTGTACACCGAGATATTGATCACTCGGCACACGACCGCCCAGCCGCGGACGAACGGGCTCGACGTGCGCTGGAGTTGTCGTCACCAAAGTGCTCATAGACGCGTCCCTCATAACTCCGAGCGCAGGAAGCGTGACCAGAGGCCTCGCGCGATGCGCTGAGCGTCGGCGTCGACGCCGAAGCGCCGCAGGTAGCCGACCACGTTCTCGATATCGCGCTCGAGCAGCGTCAGCGCCGACTGATTGAACCGCGCATCAACCGCCTGCGGGAAGTCGATGATCCGCAGCTGCCCGTCGTCGCGATAGAGCACGTTGAAGGCCGAGAGATCGCCGTGCACCCGGTCGAGCGAAAGCAGCAGCTCGACGTTCCGCATGATCACGGCGAAGACGCGCTGCGCCTCCGCGCAGTCGAGGCGCACGCTGCTGAGCGGCGGCGCCGGCTCACCCTCGTCACCGACGTACTCCATGACGATGACCGTCGGTGACTGGGCGATCGGCTCCGGTACATCAGCG
>JBBSDV010000070.1:0-14898 GCA_038240335.1 Dehalococcoidia bacterium | reverse complement strand
TATGCCGCAGGATGGGCTGCTCGCAATCTTCGCGCACCCCGATGACGAGACATTTTTCGTCGGCGGGACGATGGCGCGATACGCCGATGCGGGCCGGCCGGTGACGATGATCTGCGCCACCCGCGGGGAGGTGGGCGAGATCGCGCCGGGTACGGGCGCGACACCGGCGACGCTCGGCACATACCGAGAGCAGGAGCTGCGCGACGCCTGCACGATCCTCGGCGTCACCGACGTACGGTTCCTCAACTTCCGGGACTCCGGCATGCAGGGTACGGCGGACAACGAGAACCCGGAATCGCTATTTCGCGCCGCGCCGGACGCGGTCGTCGAGCCGCTGGTGCGCGCCATTCGTGAGCTGCGTCCGGCGGTCGTTGCGACTTGGGATGCGAGCGGCGGCTATGGTCACCCGGATCACATTGCCGTCCACCATCACGCTACCGGGGCCGTGCGGGCAGCGGCTGATGCGGCGCGCTTTCCGACCTCGGGCACGCCGTGGCAGGTGGCGGCGCTGTTTTACACCGCCATCCCAATGAGCGAGTTCCAGCGGCTCGGCGAGGAGATGGCGAAGCGGGGCATTCCGATGGGCGAAGTCCCTGGTGGCGACGAGAACATCGCCCGGCTCGCGCACGTTGCCCCGAACTGCGTGCTTGACGTGGGGCCTCAGTACGAGCGGAAGATAGAAGCGCTCGCCGCGCACAAAACGCAGATCTCGGAGGACGGGCCGTTCGGCAAGATGCCGGAAGATCTTCAGCGCAGCTTTATGTCGCGTGAGTACTTCCATCGCATCATGCCGCCACCGCCGGACGGCGTCATGCTCGACGACCTCTTCACCGGGCTGACGGCGTAACCCGCGTTTGCTTCGCCCGATTGCCGGCAAACGGGCGGCGAATCGCGAACGCCGACGACTATCGCTTCCTGCCGTACTTGTCTCGAAAATAACTCATCCGTCGTCTCCCATACTGGTACCCGGTGCGTACGTCGAGGCATCGGGGCTACCAGCCGCCTCACTGACCCGGCCTCTCGTGTCACCATCGTTATGTAATCGTTTGGCACTTTTCGTCTGTTCCGTGTCGGTAAACGTTGTATTTGGGCGGCACTGCGGCTGCGAATGGTGCCTGGCCAGAATCTTGCATGAAGAGCGTTCGATGTCCGAGGCGCGGTGTCGCTTTCGGCACGGTGCATGGGTCGCGGCGCACGGTGTGGCATCATCACCGCGTCGCGTAGGTTGCGCGTAGGGAAGGCGTCATCAGCCCGTCCGCCATGTCGACCCTTTGTCGCGCTACGCTCGGCACGTCAAGCAACGAGGGTTTGGAGACAGGCGCGGCGCAGTGCCATCATCACGAGGACTCAGGTCCGGCTTCTCATCCTCGTCACGAATTGATGCTGCGTCTGCGAACCTTCTTTCGAAGGTAGCAGGTGAACGTTCTTGCGTGCTATGCTCTCGCACCATCCACTCCAGCGAACGATGAACGACGTGATTTCGAAGGAATCGAAGGCGAGGAGGATGCGACTCATTGTGGTCGCGCTTGCGGCAGTGCCGGCCGTCATTGGCGCCCTGCTGCTCGCCGCGCATGTGCTCCGGCCGGTCGCCGCGACCGGTGGCGTGCCGCTCGCCGACGAGCCGGCGCCCGCGGTCGTCTACGCTCGCTCGCTGTGCAGCTTCTCGAACGACGACGCGCATGCATCTCTCGTCCAGGGCGCCGATGGCGGCGACTCGATCGTCGTCGGCGGCAAGACATGGTGGCTGTTCGGCGACACGCTGTTCGAGGCGGCGTCCGGCAAGCAGATCGAACAGAACTCGATCGCCTCATCCGATCACCTGCGGCCGGACGGCTGTCCGCAACTGAACTATTACGCGCGCAACGGCATCGCCGTGCCGTTCCTGCCGAAGGATGGGTCGCTGACGGTGTGGCCGACCGGGGCGTGGCCGGTGGACGACCACTCGTTCGACTTCTTTACGGCGTACGTCTACGGATCCGGCCCGTATGCGTACTCGATCAACGAAGTCGGCCTCGCGCATCTCGACACGACGACGATGCAGACGGCGATCCTCGTGCGCAAGCTATGGGATGCGACGAGCGGCTTCCCGGCGCAGGTGATCGGCACACAGCCGGTTGATCTCGACGATGCCGGACGATTGAGGATTGTCCTGCAGACGGCGGCGAGCACGAAGCTGCTGGCGCGGGTGCGCCCTGAGAGGCTCGCGGATCCGACGGCGTACGAGTACTGGGACGGGCAGACGTGGTCGAACGCTCCGGCGTCCGCGGCGCCGCTCTGGTCGCAGCCGCACAGCGACGACCCGGTGCAGAAGCTGGCTTCGTTCGAGAACGGGGCGAGCATCGCGTGGAACGACACGCGACGGAAGTATGTGGCACTCGTAAACATTGGCTTCAGCACGATTGGCGCGCGCACGGCGGATCGCCTCGAGGGGCCGTGGAGCGACGCGACGCCGTGGCTGGACTGCCTCGGCTTTGCGGAGGCACGCGTGCCGACCTGCTACAGCCCGTTGCAGCACGCCAGTCTTGCCACGGACGGCGGGCGCACGATCCTCGCGACGCTGACACGGATGGCGACGTACGACGTCGTGGCGTACGAACTGCGCCTCGGCGATGCGATCCACGAGTACGCGGACACAAACGGCGAGGTGACGTACGGCGTTGCGGCAGCGCGCGACGGGAGCGCCGACAAGGGCATCGCGTTCTACGCCTCAGATGTGCCGCTGGCCGGGTTCGCGCCGGTGTATCGGTGGGCGAAGGGGAAGGAATCGCAGTACGGGATCGACGCGCCCGGCGATGGCTTCGTTCGCAACGGGGTAACGGCGTTCTACGCCGCGCCATCGGCCAGCGTCAACGGCTCGGCGACGGAGTATCGGCCCGTGTTCGACTGGCGGAAAGGGACGACGCACCTGTTGTCATTGCAGGCGCAGGGTCTCGAACAATACGGGTACGAGCAGGGCGCGGCCGCCTTCTTCGCGCCGTAGTAAGCAGTGCGCTTTATGCGTGCGGGGCAAGCAGGACATTCGTCCGGCACGACGCCGGACTGTCGAGCAGGAGGGGAGCAAGATGAAGCGAGCAACAGTCATCATCGTGGCACTGATGGCCCTGGCGGCCCTGGAGTTCGGGCTGCTCGGCGTCGACGCCGCGGGCATCATTGGCGGCGGAGGCCACACGCTGCCACCGGTAGGAGGCGGCAATGTGCCAGGCGGCAACCCGACCGCGACGAACACGTTCGCGACCGGGCCGACGCCGATCGCCTACACAGCGCCGGCGAGCATCACGCTCAAGGCCGACCCGCTACTGATCACCTGCGACGGCCGGCAGTCGTCGGAGGTTTCCGGGACGCTGTTCGATGCGTCCGGCAGCCCGGTGCCCGACGGCACGTTCGTTTCGTTCACGACGTATAACGGCAACGCGCAGCCACAGTCGGAGTACACGAAGAATGGCGGGCATTTCCAGACATCGGTCGTCTTCTACTCGGGCCTGTTCCCGTACGGTCCCAACGTCGTCGTCGACGCTGGGCCGTTGGAGGCGGGGATCCGAGTGCGCTGCGTGCCGAACTCGGGCTGCCCGCTCTCGCCGCCGGCGAGCGTCAGTCCGCCGTGTGGGTCGCCGACGCCGTATCCGTGCGTTCCATCGCCAGGCAGCGGCCAGATGAGCCCGCCGTGCGAGACACCGGGACCGATGCCATGCACCTCGTCGCCGCCGCCTCGCACGAGTCCTCCGTGTCCGACGCCGACACCCTCGCCGACGCCGTACCCGTGCATTCCATCGCCGGGTAGCGAGCCACTGAGCCCACCGTGTCCAACGGCAACTCCGATTGGGCCGCCGTCCTGCGACCCGTCCGACCCGGGCTCCAGCCCGCCCTGCCCGCCGCGCAACGTCAGCCCGCCGCTTGGCACACTTTCCATCGCACTCGACTGCACGCCGGACGCACCGACGTCCGTAGGCGCCTGCAATGTGCCGAGCGGAGCGACGACGTTCGACGTGCCGGTCGTCGTCGTCAATGACACGGGAGCGCCGGTGAGCATCGCCGCGTTCAACTTCGAAGTCCACGATTCCGATACGAGCCGGCTTCTGCCGCTTCAGGGCGTCGACAACAACTTCAACGGCAATCCCGACTTCAATCAATCGGCGTTCCCGTCTGACTTCCAGTGCGGCCTGCCGCCGCCGACGCCCGACCTCGGCACTGACGGCCCCGGCCGCGCGAACTCACGGCTCGTCTGCTTCTCCGGTGACTCGGTGAGCACGTCGATTCCGCCGGCTGGAGGCAAACTCGTGATCGCGGTACTCCATTACTCCGTGGGGTCACACACGACCGGCGATGTGGGCCTTTCGTTCGCGAACGTGGCCTTCAGCAATGGCCAATTCGAAGAAATCGGCAGCTGCAACCCGCAGATCGATGTCGAGATGGGGTGCTTCGGGACGACCGTGCACTTCGGCTCGATTTCGCCGCCGACGACAGCGCAGTGCGGCGACGTGGATGGCAACGGGCGCGTCACGGTGGACGATCTTCTGCTGGTGGTCCGCCATGTCGGTCGCAACGCCGCGTATGATCCGCGGTACGACGTCAACCACGATGGTCGCATCGATGCTGCCGACGTGGGCATCGTGCGCAAGCAACTCGGAACGCGCTGCTAGCATCGACCACAAGAACGAGAAGGACGGCACGCTCTGTGCCGTCCTTCTTTGTGTTCGCTCGTGGCCGACGCCGTTGCCGTTACGGCTGGCCGCGCTTGCGGATGCGGTCGACGACGTTGAGCACCGACTCGATCAGCACGCTGTCGCCGGGCTGCGGGTCAGGGTAGATCATGTCGGACGAGACGCGCGCCTCGCGGCCGCCGGTCTCGGGATCGTCGTCGAGGCGGAAGAGCACAGCAAAGTACGGCGTGCCGTGCAGCTCGTAAGGACGCAACTGCAGGATCGTGCCGGCGCGCGCCTTCGGGCGCTCGCCGCCGCGGACGAACTTTTGGCCCATCAGGCGACCGTGCGCTTCGTGAAGTGAATCAGCGTCGTGTCGTCCGCGACATCGTCGTAGAGCGCCTGCACGGGCATGTCGACGAGCAGGTCAGCGTCGACGCCGACGATGTTCGAGACGATGCGCGGGCCTTCGTCGAGCTCGATGACGGCGTAGTTGTACGGCACGTCGTCGGCGAAGCCGGGGAACTTCTGGTGCATGATGCCGTAGCTGTACAGCGTGCCGAAGCCGCTCGCCGCCGTCCACTCGGTGTCGGTCGACCAACAATGGGGGCAGCGCGGCCGCGAGGGCAGCCGGTAGGCACCGCAGGAACGGCAGCGCATGAGCATGAGCTCGTGCCGCCGCGCGCCCTCGTAGAACTCGCGTGATTCGTCATCGGCCTGGGGGATGGGTTTTTTCATAGTTTGTCGTTCGTAGTTTGTGGTTTGTTGTTAGAGCGCCGCCGCCCCGAGGTCCGCCCGTTCGACGCGATTCCATTCTTCGCCCGTGGGGCCATCGCGTCGCCGGCACCATCGTACTCGGCGAGGAGCTTCGGCGGGGCGAGGGCGCGCCATGAGCGCTCGACGAGATCGCGCAGGTCGGCGATGTGCACCTGCGATAGCCGGATCAGGATCGCCGGATAGCCGCGGTAGTGATCGGTGATGAAGTAGGTCTCGGGCTGCGTATCGAGAAGAAACTCCTTCTCGATCTCGTCGACAGGGGTGAGGACGAGGACGTCCTCCTCGCGCAGGCGTGCCATGAACCGCTTCTTCACCCGGAAGCCGGGCGTGCCGTAGCTGCTGCCCTCCTCGACGCCGGGCAGCGCGAGCGCAATCGCGCGAAACTGCTCGAAGGTGGCGCCAGCGGTTCGTTTCGGCATACAGCTACTCCGCGTGCGGCGAGAGGACCAGGGTGGAGTGGTGACCGAGGGTGCCGCCGCTGCCGAGGATGATGTCGTGCGCGTCAACGTGCCGGCCGCCGCCGTTAACGCGCGCGTGGATGACGCCCTCGGACAGGGGCGTGATGCCCGGCATGTAGAAGGCGCTGAACTGTCCGCCGCCGGGGCCGAGCTTGGCGTCCTCGACGAAGGGGCCGTCGTCCCTCTTCGCGCAGAAGCCGTTGTCCTCGAGTGTCACGTGCACAGTGTAGGTGCAGGACTCCTAGACCTGCACGACGTCAGTGTCGCCGAGCTCTATCGCGCACTGCACGAACTCGAGGCTCTTCGGAGTCGCCGAACAGGCACCGGCCTTCCGCTCGCCCGCGTGCGGATCCACGCATACGGGAGCATGAAAACTGAACATACGAATACATACGGGGCAGGGAATGGTGCCGTCCAGATTCAAGTCCAATGGTTTTGCCCGAGAACGCAGGGACGGCAACTTCGTTGCAAAAACGCAAAATTAACTGCGCCTAGCATCTTGACAGGCGCGAACTCCGTCGTATAGTAGCCATAGTTATTCCCCGCCCAACCCGGAGGTCTGCATGGCACGGACGTCACACCCGCGCGCCGTTATCTTCTCATTGCTCGCGATTGCCGCGGTCTTCGCGGCCGCCGGCGCCGCATCGCTTGGCCGTTCCCTGCCGACGTCCGCCGCCACTCCCACTCCCTTCGAGATGTACCTCGATTGTGATCCCACAGCCGGCATCCAGACGACATGCTCGTTTGCGTCCGGCACGAGCAGTGTTGATCTCGATGTCATCCTGAAGAACAACAGTCTTGTCGCCCGCACCCTCGGCAGCTTCAACTTCGATGTCGTGACCAATCAACAGTTGATTTTCAATCCGAAACCGCAGAGCGGCGATAGCTTCAACAGCAATCCTGACGCCAACGAGTCCGCGCTCTTGCCCTCCGGATATACCTGCTCACTCCCGGCCCCGCAGCGCGATCTCGACGCAAGCCCGACGCGCGCGCAATCGCGCCTCGTCTGCTTCACCGGCGCCGAGGACGGCCCGACGATCGCCTCCGGCGGCAGCATCAAGCTCGCAACGGTTCGCTACACCGCCGTCGACGGATCAGGAACGTTCGATTTCAGCGAGGTCGCCGTCGGGGACAACCAGGCGTTCGAGGAGATGAGCTGCAATCCGGTGATCGACCAGGCAGGCAACTGCTTCGGCGCGAACGTCACGATTCTGCCGCCGCCGACGGCGACGGACACCCCTACCGCTACGCTGACGCCTACCGTCACCAACACGCCGACGATCACAAACACGCCGTCGCTCACGCCGACGCCGTCGATTCCCGACACGGATGGCGACGGCCTCAACGACCAGCAGGAAGTCCTGATCGGCACGAACCCGCTTAATCCTGACACGGATGGCGATGGCCTCTCGGACGGATACGAGGTCATGACCTCGCTGACCAACCCGCTGAATCCCGACACGGATGGCGACGGCGTGCCCGACGGCTACGAGGTGAATACCTCGCTCACGAACCCTCGGGTCGCGGACACTGACGGCGACGGCTTGAGCGATGGCAACGAGATCAACGTCAGCCACACCAACCCGCTCAACGCCGACACGGACGGCGATGGGATCAACGACGGTCCCGAAGTGACGACCTTCCACACGAACCCGAATAGCGCCGATTCCGACGGCGATGGCCTGAATGACCTCCAGGAGATCGTCATCGGCACGAATCCGAACAATCCCGACACCGATGGCGACACCCTGACCGACGGCCAGGAAGTGCTGACGTACACGACGTCGCCCCTCCTGCCCGACACCGACGGCGACTTGCTCAGCGACGCCACCGAAGTCAACATCACCCTGACGAACCCGAAGGTCGCCGACAGCGACGCCGATGGCCTCTCGGACAACTACGAGGTGAACGTCAGCACGACGAATCCGAACAATGCCGACACCGACGGCGACGGCGTCAGTGACGGCGCTGAGGTCAACATCTATCACTCCAACCCGAAGAACGCCGACACGGACGGCGACACGATGCAGGACGGCTTCGAAGTCATCAACAGCTGCCTCAACGTCCTTGTCGCCGACGGGTCCGCCGACCCCGATCTCGACTTCGTCGGCAACCTCGCGGAGCTCGCGCAGGGCACGCTGCCATGTAATCCCGACACGGACGGCGACGGCTTCCGCGACAAGCCGGCGACCTCGCACGCCCACAACAATGCCATTCCGGGCGAGGACAACTGCATCCTCATCCCCAACCCGTCGCAACTCAATTCCGACGGCGACTTCATCGACCTGCCGCCGTCCTTCTCATTCGACGACCTGACGAACCCGAAGTCCGACACGCTCGGTGACCCCTGCGACGCCGATCACGACAACGACGGAATTCCCGACACCGTTGAGCTTGCCGGCCCGCCATGCCCGTCGGCAACGGGACCAACCGATCCGTTCAAGGCCGACACCGATGGCGACCGCGTCACCGATGGCGCGGAGTGCACGTTCGGGACCAACCCGAACAACGCGCTGAGCTTCCCGCCCCGCGCGCCGGCAAACGATGCCGATCACGACGGGCTCGATGCGTTCGCCGAAGCGATCCTCGGAACAAATCCGAACAACTCCGATACGGATGGCGACGGCATCAATGACGGCGTCGAAGTCAAGGCGTATGGCACCAACCCGTTCGTCGCCGATACGGACGGCGATGGGTGCTCCGATGGCAAGGAGATGGCGTCTGTGAACGCCGACCGCGTCGTCAACGCCGCTGATCTCGCGATCGTCGCCGGCCACTTCGGATCGAACGCGACGCCGGATTATCTCATCCAGTTCGACACAAATAAAGACGGCGCGATCAATGCTGCCGATCTCGGGATCATCGCTTCTCGTTTCGGCGCCTGCTAGCCCCAAGCTTCGCATAACGATGACGGGGGCGTTCGTACGAACGCCCCCGTCGGTTCTCCCAAGTGCCGTCGCCGCCCAGCGCGAAAACAGTGGTACGCTGCGCCTCAAGATGGCTGCCTACTACACATCGCAGGGCTATGACGCGCCCGCAACGGTGATCTGGTCCGTGCTTACGGACTTCGCGACCTGGCCGAAGTGGTTTCCGAACATCAGCGAGATTCGCGTCGAGGACGGCGCCGCGGCGGCCCGCGGCGGGGAGTTGCTCGCCGTCGGCGACGACGACAATACGTGGACCCGCTGGGAGATCACTGACTGGACCGCGCCATCGCTGCTCGTTTGTGAGCACATCGAATCGAACGCACCGATGTCGGGGCAGGTGCAGGCCGCCTACCTGCAATTTCAGCTCACCGACGAACCCGACGGCTGCACGCTCGAGGTGGAAATCGGTGCCGAAGGGCACGGCATGGTCGGTGATTTCTTCGTCGGCATGACGCTCGGCCCCGGCGCCCGGCGCATGCTGCCCCGACTCGTCGATGCCTTCACGGCGCATGTCATCGAGCACGTGCAGCAGCAGCCGTGACGCTCCGCCCGGGAAAGCTGCCACCCGACGTACTTGCGGCGCTCCTTGACGGCATCACGCGGACCGATCCGCGTGTGCTCGCCGGCCCGGGTATCGGCCGGGACGCTGCCGTCATCGATCTCGGCGACGACCGGCTGCTCGTCGCGTCGGCCGACCCGATTACGTTCGCCACCGAAGACGTCGGCTGGTATGCCGTGCAGGTCAATGCGAACGACATCGCCTGCATGGGCGCGCGCCCGGCATGGTTCCTCGCCACCGTATTGCTCCCGCCCGGCGCCGATAACGAACTGCCGGGCGTGATCATGCGGCAGGTCACCTCGGCATGTGCTGCGCTCGGCATCGCCCTCATTGGCGGTCACACGGAGGTGACGATAGGCCTCGACCGCCCGATCGTCGCCGGCACGATGTTCGGAGAGGCGACGCGAGATGAGATCGTGCTGGGCGAGAACATTGCGCCAGGCGACGTCGTATTACTGTGGCGCGGCATCGCGATCGAGGGTACGGCGCTCCTCGCGCGCGATGCCGCTGGGACATTGACGCGCTACGGCGTGTCCGCGGACAGCATCGCGCGCGCCCGGGAAATGCTCCATGCGCCGGGGATAAGCGTCGTCGCGGCAGCGCGAGAACTGGCCGCATGGACGCGACCCCGGTTAATGCACGATCCGACGGAGGGCGGGCTCGCAACAGCGCTGCACGAAATGGCCGTCGCTGCCGACTCCCCGATCCGCGTCGATCCGGCCAGCGTGCCCGTGTACGACGAGACTGCCCGGCTCTGTCGCGCGCTCGATCTCGATCCGTGGGGCCTGCTCGCATCCGGCGCGCTGCTCGCGATCATCGGCGCCGACGAGTACGACCGGCTGAGGGCGACCGGCGCTATCGACGCGAGGTCGTGGCGAGCGATCGGCGCGGTCGAAGATGGCTCGGTGGCGGTTATACTGGGACGCGGCGCGAACGCTGCCTCTCTTCCCGTGTTTGACCGCGATGAACTCGCACGCTTCTTCGAACGCGAAGAGCCGGGCACTGACGAGAGTTAAGAACCAGGCAATACCGAGGAAGGGATCGTGAAGGCATGACGTCCGAATCAAAGCCACGGACACTCGGGGAGCTCAAAGCGTCCGGGTACAAGCAGGGCACCGTCAAGGAAGAGATGCGCCGCAATCTCATCGCGCGGATCCGCGATGGCCGTCCGCTCTTCGACCGCATCTTCGGCTACGAGGAGACGGTGATGCCGCAGCTTGAGAACGCGATTCTCTCAGGCCAGGACATCATCTTCCTCGGGGAGCGCGGTCAGGCGAAGTCCCGCATGATCCGGAGCTTGCCACAGCTGCTTGACGAGTGGATGCCAATCATTGCGGGCAGCGAGTTGAACGAGAGCCCGTTCGAGCCGATCACGCACGCGAGCCACATCCGCGTCGAGACGGAGGGCGACAAGCTCGAGATTGACTGGGTGAACCGCGAGCAGCGTTACGGCGAAAAGCTCGCGACGCCCGACATCACGATCGCGGACCTTATCGGCGAAGTCGATCCGATCAAGGTGGCCGAGGGTCGCTACCTCTCCGACGAGATGACAATTCACTACGGCCTGATCGCGCGCACGAATCGCGGCATCTTCTGCATCAACGAACTGCCCGACCTCGCGGAGCGCATTCAGGTCGGCCTGCTCAACATCATGGAAGAGCGTGATGTCCAGATCCGCGGCTATCGGATCCGGATGCCGCTCGACGTTGTCGTCGTCGCAACGGCGAATCCGGAGGACTACACGAACCGCGGCCGCATCATCACGCCGCTTAAGGATCGGTACGGCGCGCAGATCCGCACCCACTACCCGCGCAGCGTCGAGCACGAGATCGGCATCATGGAGCAGGAAGCTTCGGTCTTCGATGACACCGATTTCAAGGTGACGGTACCGCCGTACATGAAGGAGATCGTCGCCGAGATCACCCGGCTCGCGCGCCGTAGCCCCGACGTCAATCAGCGCTCCGGTGTCTCCGTTCGCGCCTCCATCGCCGACTACGAGAGCCTGCTTGCCAACGCGATGCGCCGCTCGATTCGCCTCGGCGAGACGGATGTCGTGCCGCGGATCAGCGACCTGCCATACATCATCCCGGCGATCAGCGGCAAAGTTGAGTTCGAGACGGTGGAAGACGGCAAAGAAGAGCAGATGATCGAGAAGCTCATCCAGGGCGCCGTCGTGGCCGTCTTTAATCGCTACTTCAACGTCGTCGACCTCGAGGATGTGGTGACGCGCTTCAAGGCCGGCGGCTCGGCGGAGGTCAGCGATTCGATGGCATCGGGCACGTACGTCGCGTTGATGAAGTCGATCGAGGGCATGAACCACAACGTCGCGAAGCTCAACCCCGGCGAGAACCCAGCGGAGATCGCCAGTGCGGCAGAGTTCATCCTTGAAGGCCTGCACCTGAACAAGCGCCTCAACAAGGACAAGGTGGCAGGCAAGGTGCAGTACCGGGGGTAGTGGCGATGGACGAACAATTCACTGTCTTCGATCAGCATGGACGTTCGTCCCCGGCGAGCGAGCCGCCTGCCGTCGGAAGCGGCCTCGCATGGGTACGTGGATCGTACTCCGGCAACGTCCATCCGAGTCCATTTGAGATGCGGGTGGGCAGCGGGATGCATGCGTGGTTCGTGATCGCCGAGCTCGAAAATCAACGTGGCGAGTACGACGCCGTCGTTCGAACGTATGACGGCCAGATCACTTGTGCCGATCTGGACGCCGCCGTTCGTCACTACTTTCGTTACAAGGAAGACATTGACGCTCGAATCGCAGAACATCATGCGCCAATTACCTGATGGACATGTATGCGGACGAAGACGTCGCGCGACTCGTGGTCACGAACCTACGGCAGTACCACGATGTGTCCTCTCCGCGTGATCACGGCACGACTTCGCGGAGCGATGCCTGGCATCTCCATCAAGCGACACGACAAGACCGTCTGTTTCTCACGGTCAATCACAACGATTACAGGTTCCTTCATCGGGTATTGACAACGAACGTCATGTTCGGCGCGATGCCGGCTTCACACGCGGGCATACTCTGCGTATTTCATCGGCCGGAGGCCGAAGATTGGGCGGCCGCGATACACAACTTCGTTCGTTCCACGGCCTCGCTCGCGGGGCGACTATTCGTCTGGCAACCCGTCGATAAGGAATGGCGCCAGGATCAGTGGCGCCCGGAAAGTTAGGAAGACATCATGGTCGCATTCCGCTATAGCGATTGGGACGGCTCGCAGGACATCCCGGAGCTCGATCCGGATGAGGTGCTGGAGTCGCTGACCGACGACCTCATGAACTTCGGCGATCTGCAGCACGCGATGCGCAATCTGCTGCAGCGCGGGATGAAAGATGAGGCGGGCAATCGTCTGCAGGGGCTGCGCGATCTCCTTCAGCAGCTGCGGCAGCAGCGGCGCAACACGCTCGACAAGTTCAACCTGTCGTCCGTAATGGACGACATCAAGAACCGCCTCGACGAGATCCTCCAGATGGAGCGCGAGACGCTCGATCGGCGACTCGGGGACGCCGGTGGCGCGCCGGATGCTTCGCCGAGCGGCGGTGCGCCCTCGCAGCAAGATAGCGGTGGCGGCGACGCTTCGGAGCTCGGTACACAGTCGGGGCAGCCGGCAAACGGATCGCAGCACCCGGGCGGTCAGCAGCCGTCGCAGCAGGGCAGCCCCGGACAGGCTGCCGCCTCGCAACAGGGCGGTTCCGCGGGACGGCAAGGCGGTTCGGGACAGCAGGGGGCCGGGCAGGGCGCGGCATCCGGAGGCGACAACGAGCAATTCGCCAAGATGCTCGAGAACATCGTTAACCGCAAGAAGAATGTGATCGAGAACCTGCCTGCGGACGTCGGCGGCGCGGTGAAGGAACTGCAGAACTACGAATTCATGGATCCGGAGGCGCAGCACAAGTTCACCGAGCTTATGGACATGCTGAAGAAGGCGATGACCGAGACCTTCTTCAAGGACATGTACAGCCAGATCTCGAACATGTCGCCCGAAGACATGGCGCGCATGAAGCAGATGGCCAAAGACCTCAACCAGATGCTCAGCGACAAGCTGGCCGGCGGCGAGCCGGACTTCCAGAGCTTCATGCAGAAGTATGGCGATCTCTTCGGCGCTAACCCGCCGCAGTCGCTCGAGGAGCTGATCGACCGCATGCAATCGCAGGCAGCGCAGATGCAGAACCTGCTCGACAGCCTGCCCGGCGACATGCGCCAACAGCTGCAGGATCTGCTTTCCGACAAGGTCGGCGATCCCGACCTGCAGGCCGAGCTGCGCGAGCTGCAGTCCAACCTCGAGTTCCTCTCGCCGATGCGCGACATGCGCAATCAGTACCCATTTCGCGGTGACGAGGATGTCGACCTCAACGAGGCGATGGGCCTCATGGACAAGATGCAGTCGATGGACGAGCTGGAGCGCCAGCTCGAGCGCACGCAGTACGGCGGCGACGTCGATGACATCGACGAGGAGAAGCTCAAGGAGCTGCTCGGCGAGGAAGCCGGTGAGACGCTCGATCAGCTCAAGAAGTTCCTCGAGGTGCTCGAAGAAGCGGGTTACATCAAGCGCAAGGGCAACAGCTACGAGCTGACGCCGCGCGGCACCCGCAAGATCGGGCAGAAGGCGCTCGGCGAGATCTACTCGTCGCTGAAGAACGATTCATTCGGGAAGCACCCGCTGCGCGATAGCGGCCGTGGCGGCGAACGCGCCGACGATACGAAGAAGTATGAGTTCGGCGACCCGTTCCACCTCGCGCTCGATAAGACGATCATGAACTCGCTGCAGCGCGAAGGCGCGTCCGTACCCGTGATCCTGCGCAGTGATGACTTCGAGGTCTACCGCTCCGAGGAGTTGACACAGACAGCGACGGTGATGATGGTCGACTTGTCGTGGTCGATGGCGCTACGCGGCTCGTTCCAGGCCGCCAAGAAGGTCGCGCTCGCCCTCAACAACCTGATCCGCAGTCAGTTCAGCCGTGACAGCCTGTACATCATCGGTTTTTCGGCATACGCGCGCGAACTGCAGGCCGAACAGTTGCCGTACGTGCGCTGGGACGAGTCAGTCCTCGGCACGAACATGCATCACGCGCTCATGCTTGCTCAGAACCTGCTCGCCAAGCACAAGAGCGGCACGCGCCAGATCATCATGATCTCGGACGGCGAGCCCACGGCGCACCTCGAGCGCGGGCGTTCGTACTTCGCCTACCCGCCGTCGCCGATCACGATCCGCGAGACGCTCAAGGAAGTGAAGCGGGCGACGCAGAAGGGGATCACGATCAACACGTTCATGCTCGATCGCAACTACTACCTGAAGGAGTTCGTGAACCAGGTCGCCAAGATCAACAAGGGCCGTGTCTTTTACACGACGCCCGACAAGCTCGGCCAGTACATCCTGGTGGACTACGTGCAGAACAAACGCAAGAACGTCAAGGGCCAGTAGGGCCGTTAGCGAGCCAGAATTTCCGGTCGCGGATGTCGATGTACACCTGCGCACCACGTCAGCGATGGCGATTCACGCGAAAACGAGAACGTGCTTGGAATCGGCGGC
>JBBSDV010000069.1:0-14989 GCA_038240335.1 Dehalococcoidia bacterium | reverse complement strand
GCGTCACCGCCATGTTGTCGCGAAGGTAGTCGAAGCCGAACTCGTGGTTCGTGCCGTACGTGACATCGGCGGCGTATGCCTCGCGCCGGCTGCATGGCTTCAGGTGCTCCATGTTCTCGGTGTCGGATTGCTTCTCGCGCGCGTAGAGGAACGCCTCCTCGTGCTGCAGCACCGCGAGGGACAGGCCGAGCGAGTCGAAGACAGGGCCGTACCACTGGGCGTCGCGCTTGGCGAGATAGTCGTTCACGGTGACAAGGTGCGTGCCCTTGCCATCGAGGGCGTTCAGATACAGTGCAAGAATGGCCGTCAGCGTCTTGCCCTCGCCGGTCTTGAGCTCGGCGATCTTGCCCTGGTGGAGCGCGATGGCGCCGATGATCTGCACGTCGTATGGTCGCTGCCCGACCTGCCGGCGCGCCGCCTCCCGCACGACCGCGAAGGCCTCTGGCAGCAGGTCATCGACTGTCGCGCCTTCTTCGAGGCGCATACGGAACTCCTCGGTCTTAGCGCGCAACTCGTCGTCCGCCAGCGCCCCTGTCTCGGACTCGAGCGCGTTGACCTGCTCGACGATCGGCAGGAAGCGACGAACCTCGCGGTCGTTGTCGCCGAAAATCTTCGAAAAGAGCTTCATTTAAGTGGTTCCTTGAAAAGCAAGCTAGCTATGACTAGTGTAGCGAACCCGCATGCCGAGAAGCGGCAAGCGAGAAGTGGGATGTGCGAAGCGGGAGGTCGGAGGTGAGAGGTGAGGCGGCGCTCCTCGCTGGTGCGTGCGCACGCGCGAGTCGCTGGCGCGGCCGCCTGCGCCACAGCCGATGCTTATCGGCCTCCGGACGCCCCTTGCTTTCCCTTCGCCCTTGCCTACCCTGCCTCCGCATCCACGACTTCCCACGCCTCGCCTCTCACCTCTCACCTCCCACTTCTCACTTGACCGGCATGGATCGCCCGAATAGGCTGATCTCGAACACATAAGCTAGATCCGGGAACAGAGGGCGAGCCACCCCTGCCACTCACCATGACCGAAGATCGCCTTCGGAAAGTACTCGAACTCGAGCGCGTGAAGCGCTTCGGCGACCGTGCCGTCACGGCCGGCCTCGACTCCTTCCTCAAGAACCTAACCGCGCACGACGGATCGCAACTCAGCGGCGACGTCTACACGCGCATTCGGGCGCTGCCGGACGGCGGCTACCGATCGCTGACCCCCGCGAAGCGACGGCTTTGGGCCGAAGATATGCTCGGCGTGCTGAAGGGGCAGGCGAATCACGCGGTCCCACCTCATCTCGCGCGCGAGATCATCGCCGCGAAGGGCGCGAACGAGCGTCCGGTTGCGACGATCGGCGGTGCGGCAGCCGAGCAACATGCACGGCTCGCAGCGCCGGCGTCGAATGGCAAGGGTTCCGTCGCGGCTGCGGAGCTGACGATCAAGAAACCGGCTTCGCGTTCGGCGGCGAAGGTCGTGGCGGCCGGCCGCGCGCCGGCTCGCGAGGCGCCCCCGCCGCTGTCCGTTCACTCGCGCCCGTACACGCAGGAGGAGCTACACGTCCTCGGCGTTGCCGCCGAGCTCCACGCGCTGAGCCGTGTCGGGTTCGCGCTGAAGGTGAAGTTCGAGAAGCTGCGCGTCGTCACCGTGCGCGACCTCCTGCTGTTCTTCCCGCGCCGCCACGTCGATTACGGCGAGCCAGTGCCGATCTCGAAGCTCGAGCTCGGCCGCGAGCAGACGGTGCGCGCCCGCGTCTGGAGCTCACGCGAGCGGCCGATGGGCTACCGCGTGCGCTCCACAGAGGCCACAATCGGTGACTCGACCGGCATGATGCAGTGCGTCTGGTTCAACCAGCCGTGGGTCGCAAAACAGTTGCCCGTAAACGCGGAGATCGTCGTCTCCGGCCGCGTCGGCGAGTACCAGGGCCGGCCGAAATTCGACAGCCCGGAGTGGGAGATCTGGAGTGAGGATCTCGTCCATACCGGCCGCCTCGTGCCGATTTACCCGCTGACCGCCGGGCTCCAGAGCCGCACCGTGCGACGCGTTCTGCAGGAGGCGCTCGAGCGCTACGCCGTGCGCCTCGACGACGTCCTGCCGCTCGACGTCCGCCAGCGCCACAATCTGACGACGATCGCCGACGCGGTCACGCAGATGCACTACCCGACCGATCGGCCGTCGCTCGAGCGCGGCCGGCGGCGACTCGCGTTCGAGGAACTGCTGCCAATCCAGCTGACGATGCAGCTGCGACGCCGGCACTTCCAGAAGTCCGCGCCGGCGGAGCCCGCGCCGATGTCGGCGCCGGTCGAGCGCGCGTTCAAGGACTCGCTGCCGTTCACGCTGACGAGCGCCCAGGAGCGCGTGCTCTTCGACGTGCTCAACGATCTCCGCAAGCCGCTGCCGATGTCCCGTCTTGTTCAGGGCGACGTAGGGAGCGGCAAGACGGTGATCGCCGCCGCCGCGCTCGTCGCTGCGATCGAGAACGGTCGCCAGGCTGTCATGATGGCGCCGACGGAGATCCTCGCGGAGCAGCACTTTCGCACACTCCAGCAATTGTTTGGCGCGAATGACACTGAGCACGCCGGCATGCGGCAGGGCGCGCACGATGCGGCCGGCACCGATGCATCGGCCAGCGATCGCGTTGCTGTCCTGCACCCGCCGTTCCTCGACCGGCCGCTGCGGATCGCGCTGCTTACCGGCAGCATGCGCGCGAAGGAGCGCCGCGAGCTCTCGGATGCGATCGAGCGCGGGGAAATCGACGTTGCTTGCGGCACCCACGCCCTGATCCAGGGCTCGGTGCGCTTCCACGATCTCGGCGTCGCGGTCGTCGACGAGCAGCATCGGTTCGGCGTCATGCAGCGCGCCGCGCTGCGTGAGAAGGGTGCGCAGACCGCCCACACGCCGCACATGCTCGTGATGACGGCGACGCCGATCCCTCGCACGCTTGCGCTCACCCTGTACGGCGATCTCGACATCTCCGTTGTCGACGAATTGCCACCGGGCCGCCTGCCGATCAAGACCACTTGGGTCGGTCCAGACGAGCGCGGCGACGCCGAGCGTTTTGTCCGCGAGCAGGTGCGGCAGGGGCGGCAGGCATTCGTCATCTGTCCGCTCGTCGAAGAGTCGGAGACGCTCGACGTCAAGTCGGCGACGGCGGAGTACGAGCGCCTGAAGCGCCACGTCTACCCCGACCTGCGGCTCGAACTGGTACACGGCCGCATGTCATCGAAGCAGAAGGACGAGGCGATGCGCCGCTTCCGCGACAACGAGGCCGACATCCTCGTCTCAACCGCCGTCATCGAAGTCGGCATCGACATCCCGAACGCGTCGGTGATGATGATCGAGGGCGCAGACCGCTTCGGTCTCGCCCAGCTGCACCAGTTCCGCGGCCGCGTCGGGCGCGGTGCAGACAAGAGCTACTGCCTCCTCCTCTGCGGCGACGAGCCGAGCGACGAAGCGCGCAAGCGGCTGGAACTGATGGAGGAGACCACGGACGGCTTCAAGCTCGCCGAGGCCGATATGGCGATTCGCGGCCCCGGCCAATTCTTCGGCACGAAGCAGTCCGGCTTACCCGGCCTCAAGGTGGCGCGGCTCACTGATGTCCGATTGATCGAAGACACCCGCACCGAAGCCGGCCGCATGCTCGACGCCGACCCCGGCCTGACGCAGCGAGAGCACGCCGCCCTCAACGAGATCGTCCGCAGCATGCTCGACCGCATCGTCGACGAAGAACACTGATCTGGTGCGCTGGTGACTGGTGACTGGTGAGGGTGGCCGGTGATGACCCTCGATGACCCGGGTAGTTATGGTCCTAGCTCGGGCTTTCCGCCCTCGGCTCGCAGCGCGCCACCGCCCGCGGCCTACCGCTTATAGTCCACCACCAGCACCTGCGTCTCTTCGGGAAGCGAGCTCCGCGTCACCGCGAGCTTCGCGTGGCTCTCCCCCGTCTTCGCCCCCATCTCCTTGAGGAAGCGATCGATGGGGTCGATCGGCGCTTTCTCCAGGTCCGTCTTGTAATACATCGGGATCACGATCTTCGGCTCGATAAGGCTGACGACCTCCGCCGCGACGGTCGCGCCGAGCGCGTCGCCGCCGCCGACCGGCACCATGATGATATCGACGCCGCCTATCTCCTCGATCTGATCCGATGACGGCACGTGATCGAGGCCGCCGAGGTGGCAGATCCGCAGGTCCTCGAGATCGATCACGTACGCGACGTTGCGCCCCGGCGCCGCGTTGTCACCGGCGGCGCGCGTCGTTACGCCGACGACCGAGACATGCGCGATCTCGAACTCGCCCGGCCCATCGATCACGCGAGGCTCGCCCGCAACGCCGGCGACCCAGTTATGCCCCGGCGTGTCCATGCTGACCGTCACGAGATCGGCGGTTGGCCGGCCGAGGGCGTAGCCGGTGGATTTATCGCAGGGGTCGGTGAGCACGGTCGCTTCCTTCGCCCGCATCCGAAAACAGCAGTGTCCAAGCCACGTAATCTCCATGCCGCCATGCTACCGGGATTTCCTCTGTCGGTCTTGTGGAGCGGAAGGCGGAGTCACGCGATCGAGGCGCGCGGTCGGCATCCGATTTGGCGCCGGCCGAGCGCGGCCGATGTTGGATGGACGGTTGGCGGGTGGCGGGTTGGATGCTTTGCCATGCGCGACGCGCCATGCACGGTGCGCGGTGCGCGGTGCGCGATGGCAATGGGCGATGGCGATGAGCGCCGCGCCATGCGCGATGCGCGATGCGCGATGGGCGTGGGCGATGGGCGATGGGCGATGCGCGGTAGGCCGTAGGCGATAGACGATTGGCGCGCGACGCGTGATGCACCGCCACTGCGCCACGCGATGAGTCGCCTCTACCTCGCGCGCCGAACACCGGCGTCCTTGGCATTCTGAGCGGAAGCGAAGAATCTCGCTACGAACGCCTCCAGGGTTCGTGACTCGCCCGAACGACCCGTTCGCCTTTCCACGCCTTGCGCCTTCCCCCGCCGCTTCGTCCCGCCAACATCAGCATCCACTCGACCGCCCCTCGCGTTCCGCTCCAAGTCCTGACTTCTATCGGGAACGTATACGGCAGCCACCCTTCAACATCCGACCTCCCACATCGGCCGCGGCCATCCGCAATCGTCCACCCGACGACCCCCGATTGCCCTCGCGTCATCGGCTCTCTATACTGACGGGCGCTCCGCACCGGAGCGTCTCATGTTGTTCGAGGAGGCCGGGTGCCAAAGCGCACATATCAACCGAAAGTTATCCCGCGCCGTCGTCGGCACGGCTTTTTGCATCGCATGGCGACGGTCGGCGGCCGCAATGTCATCCGCGCGCGGCGCCTCAAAGGACGCAAGCGGCTGGTTGTGGTGAGGTAGCGGGCCTTCGGCCGCTTGCCATAACGGAGCGCGGCGATCCATGCATAAAGAGCAACGACTGCGGCGGCGCCGCGATTTCGCTCGTGCGTACCGCGAAGGCGCGGCATATCGGAACCAACTGCTCGTCCTTCGCGTACTACCCGGTGACGATGTCAGTAGATTCGGGTTTGTTGTCGGAAAAGTCGTAGGCGGTGCCGTGGTGCGGAATCGCATAAAGCGGCGCTTGCGAGCTATCGCGGACGCGGAACGTCAGACGAGTGGCTTTGACGTGGTCATCGGCGCTCGCAAGCCCGCGGCGGACGCCAGCTTCGATGCCCTTCGTCGCGCCTACATCACCCTCATGGACCGTTCTCGGCGACATCGCCGAGCGCCAGTTGCGCAGGAGACTCCTTGAAACGCCCGGTCCTCGCGCTGATCGTGCTCTACCAACGCCACATCTCCCCCGGCATGCGCCCCGCGTGCCGCTTTCAGCCAACGTGTTCCCAATACGCGTACGACGCCATCGAAGCGCGCGGCGTCATGCGCGGCGCCATCCTGGCTGGTTGGCGCGTGTTGCGTTGCAATCCACTGAATGACGGCGGCCTCGACCCCGCCCCGGATGGCGGGCGGTCGCGCAAGGTGGAAGCGTGAACGATGTTTCACGTGGAACACCCTCTTTGATCAGTAACTCCACTGTTTCACGTGAAACAGTGGGCTTGCATCCGGAGCATCGCCCCGTGTCCCGTCGATGGATCGGCGCGCCAGTGCTGATGCTCGGCGCGGCGGTTCTGCTCGCGGCATGCGGCGCACCTCCCGGTCCACAGGGTTGGGCATCACCAAAGCCGGTGATGGTCGAAAACCAACAGGTGATTCTCGTGCCGCATAAGTCCAAGCTGTATGCGCTTCCTAGTGGATCCAGCACGGAGCTCTGGGAGTTTCCCCCTAAGGACAAGAACTCGTACCCGGCGAGTGGCGAGACGCGAGGCGATCTTGCGGCCAAAGTCTCCGCCGCGGGTCTCGATGCAACGGCGCGCACTCAGATCGAGCAGAAGATCAATGACCTCAAGGTGTCCGGGCCGACCGGAGCCGACCTCAAGACGGCGGTGACGAACTCCGGTGCCTCCGACGACTCCAAGAAGCAGATCAACGGCGAGGTCGATTCCGCGCTGAGCTTCGAGAAGAAGTCGCTGGACGGCCTGAAGGCGCTATACGGCGATATCGGCATCAGCGCCGACGGCAAGACGGCCTTCGTTCCGACGTTCAAGGGCGTCATATTCGCCCTCGACACGGCGACCGGCGAGATTCGTTGGGTGCGCGACGCCCAGGCCGGCATGGTCGGCGGCGTCGCCGTCGATGGGAACGCGATCTACTTCGGCACCAAGGGCAAACGGATCGCCGCGCTCGATGCGAAGACGGCCAATCAGATCTGGTCCTTCAATACGAACGGAGAGGTCTGGGCAGCGCCGACGGTTGATGGCGGCACCGTGTATGCGACGTCCCTCGACGGCTCCGTGTACGCGATCGACAAGTCGTCGGGCGAGCAGAAGTGGCGGTTCAGCGGTGCCGGCTCCGGCATCGCATCGCGGCCGGTCGTCTCCGGTGACGCCGTCTACGTCGGCTCCTTCGACAACAAGCTGTACTCGATCAATACTGCCGATGGCGGCATGAATTGGTCGCTGAGCGCCGGCAACTGGTTCTGGGCCACGCCGGTCGTGCAGGACAACGTCGTCTATGCGGCATCGCTCGATGGTAAGGTGTACGCTGTGGATGCGGCGACCGGCGTCGCGAAATGGCCGAAGCCCTTTGATACGGGCGCGGCAATCCGATCGGAACCGGTGATCGCCGGCGGTGGTCTGGTGGTCGCGGCGCGCAATGGAAGTGTGTACAAACTCGCCCTGACCGACGGCCAGCCAGTGCAGGGCAGTCCGGTAAGCGCGGGGACGAGCGTACTGGCAAATCTGACAGTCAGTAGCGGTGCGATGGTATTGATTTCACCAACGAGCTCCGCTCTCTACGTATTGAACGCGAGCGGCGACCTACAGGCCCCCGCAAGCTTTCCCCTGCCTCAATAGGAATAGCGCCGCATGCCTGATTTCATCAGCTACATCTTCCACCTGATTGTCGTCGATCCGAGTACGAACGCGGTCGTCGCCATCGCCCATATTTTCGGCGGCAATTTGGGCATCGCGATCATCGTCTTCACGCTGGTGATGAAGCTGATCACCTGGCCGTTGACGGCCAGCCAGTTCAAGCAGAGCCGCGCGATGCAGGCGATTCAACCGCAGATGCAGGAGCTGCAGAAGAAGTACAAGGGGAAGGACCCGAAGAAGCTCCAGTCGGAGACGATGGCGCTCTATAAGGAGCACGGTGTCAACCCTCTCGGCTGCCTCTTCCCGACGCTGGCCCAGATGCCTATCTGGATTGCCCTGTACCAGGTGATCCGGCTGACGGCGGGCACGACTCCGGAGAGCTTCGTGACGCTGTCGCAGCGCCTCTATCCGATCTCGTTTATCCACACAGCGGTTCCCCTCAACACGCAATTCCTGTTCTGGAACCTCGGTGTGTCGGACACGTCGCTGGTGTTGCCGATTCTCGTCGCGGCCAGCATGTACGTCCAGCAGAAGCTGATGACGCCTACGCCGACCGCCGCCTCGACCCCCCAGCAACAACAACAGCAGCAGACGCAGCAGATGATGACGTGGATGATGCCGTTGATGTTCGGCGTCTTCAGTCTCAACGTCCCGGCCGGGTTGGCCCTGTATTGGTTCATCTCGAACCTGTCGGGCTTCGTCCTCCAGTACTTCTACATGGGCCGCAAACTCGACTGGCGGAGCCTCATCACTCTTGGTCCGCCTGCCGCGCCTGCTCCGGCGGCACGGCTCAGAGCGGAGAAGAAGGTTCTGCCTGCGGCTTCGAGCGACGACGGGGCCGAAAAGCTCGCACCGAGGGCAAAGGGCATGCAATCCACCGCGGCCGGCAACGGCGCTGTCCGCCGAAAGCGCAGCAGCAAGCCGGCGACGGCCGCGGATATCGACACGAACGACGTGAACATGAACGACGGCGGCGACGAGCCCGTGCTCAACGCCCCGCAGAGTGAGCGAAGGAACAAGAATGGCAGGCGTCGAGGCAAGCGGTAAGACCGTAGACGAGGCGATCGACAACGCGCTGGACGAACTCGGTGCCGAGCGCGCAGACGTGACCGTGGAGGTGCTGGCGGAGCCCAAAGGCGGCGTGCTCGGAATCGGCCACCAGGAAGCGCGCGTTCGTGTTAGCCGCATCGGTGACGCCGACGTTGTGGCTGCCGATGGCGCGCCCGCTGCCGAGGCCGCACCGGCCGAGGGCGGCGATGGCGAGCTGATCGAGGACGAGGCGGAGTTCGCCGCGCAGATGCTCGACAAGCTGCTCGAGCTCATGGGTATCACGGCCGATGTCTCGATCCGCGACGCCGAGACGCCCGGCGACGGGCTCGGTATGGCCAAGGCCGTGCTCGACGTAGAGGGCGACGATCTCGGCCTGCTGATTGGCCGCCGCGGTGAGACGCTCGGGTCGCTGCAGTACCTGCTGAACCTGATGGTCGCGAGACAGTTGGGCCAGCACATGATCTTCACGATCGACATCGAGGGATACCGCCGCCGGCGCGAGACGCAGCTCGTCAACCTCGCGCACCGCACGGCGGACCAGGTCGAGCGCACGCGCCGGCCGATCACGCTCGAGCCGATGCCGCCGAACGAACGCCGGATCATCCACCTCACGCTCGCCGAAGACAAAACCGTCGAGACATCGAGTGTCGGCGAGGGCGACGAGCGGCAGGTCGCCATCTCGCTGCGGCGATGATGGGGACGGAGGCGGTAAGCGCGAAACGAGAATCGGGATTAGTTTCGGTTCGGAGCCGAATCTATCTGCGTCCGTTGATCGTCCGTCCGATGCTGCTTCTTACGTCGCCGGCCCATGGGAGCACGCCGCCTCAACATGCCTGTCCCTGAGTTTGTCGCCGTCGGCAACGCCTGCAGGGACGTTGTACCGGGCGGGTGGCGCCTTGGCGGCACGGTGTCGTTCGCGGCGGCGCAGGCCCAGCGGCTCGGCTGCACCGCCGGCATCGTTACGCGCGCGCCAGCGGACCTCGAACTCGCGAAGAACCTCCCGGGCATCGAACTAGCCCTCACACAGTCCGACGTTGCGACGACGTTCGAGAATACCTACTCGGCTAGCGGGCGCAAGCAGCATCTCCTCGCCCAGGCTCCGGCGATTGAAGCTCGCGATGTACCGGAGGCGTGGCAAGCGGCGGCGATGGTGCTGCTCGGCCCCGTGTGGGGCGAGATTCCGGTGGGCTTTGCGGAGGTCTTTCACGACAGCTCGATCGTCGGCGTCTCGGCGCAGGGCTGGCTGCGCGACAGCGACGCATCGCATCTTGTGCGCCATCACAGCTGGGCCGGCGAGCCCTTCTGGGCCGGCTGCGACGTCGTCTTCGTGTCGGACGAAGATCTCGCGAACGGTCGCGCCGAGCTTGATCGCTGGACGGCAGATGTTCCCGTCGTGGCGATGACGGAGTCGTCTCGCGGCGCACGTGTATTCGCGGACGGGCGCTGGTGGCGGATGGACGCGTTTCCGGAGGCTGAGGTGGATCCGACGGGCGCCGGCGATACGTTCGCGACCGCATTCCTGATACGCTTGCACGAAACCGGAGACGCCGGCGATGCGGCGCGCTTCGGTGCCGCAGCCGCCAGCCTGTCCGTGCGCGGCATCGGCATCGCCGCGATGCCGGATCGAGCGGAAGTCGTGGAGCGGATGCAGCGCCATCCGGAGATCATGTTGCGGTGAGCAGAGTGATCGCGCTTGCGAACCAGAAGGGCGGCGTCGGCAAGACGACGACGGCCATCAACCTCGGTGCTGCCCTGGCGCGCAGCGGCCAGAGCGCTCTCATCTTCGACTTCGACCCCCAGGCAAACTCGAGCGCCGGTCTGGGCGTCCGCACCGAGGGCGCAAGTTCCTACGATGTCGTCATCACCGGGACGCGCGCTGCGGATGCCTCCGTCAAGACGTCAGTCGAGGGCCTGATGCTGATTCCCGCGACGCCGTCGCTGGCGGGCGCCGAGGTCGAGCTCGTGCCGATGATGGCGCGGGAGTTTCGGCTCAAGCGCGGCCTCGAATCGATCCGGAACGCCTATTCGTATGTATTGATCGATTGCCCGCCCTCGCTAGGACTTTTAACCGTGAACGCACTGACGGCGGCGGACGAGGTGATCGTGCCGGTGCAGTGCGAGTACCTCGCGCTCGAGGGGCTGAGCCAGCTGATCGGCACGCTCGACCTTGTGCGGCGCAACCTGAACCCGCAACTGAAACTGACCGGCTTGCTGTTGACGATGTTCGACGGCCGCACGAACCTTTCGCAGCAGGTGGCGGACGAGGTGCGGAATCACTTCGAAGAGACGTTCAAGACGGTGATCCCGCGCAGTGTACGCCTGAGCGAGGCGCCCAGCCACGGGCTACCGATATCGCAATACGATCCGGCATCGCGAGCGAGTCTCGCATACGATGCACTGGCCGAAGAACTGATTGCCGGAGCGCGCACGGAGGTGCCTGCATGACGTCGAACCATCGTCCCGCTCTCGGCCGCGGCCTCTCGGCGCTGATCCCGCGGGCGCCTGCGCCTGGCGCGAGTGGCGTCGAGACCGTGGACATTGATCTGATCGTGCCGAATCCGCACCAGCCGCGGCTACGATTCGACTCGGAAGCGCTGGCACAACTCGCGGAGAGCATCCGCGAGCATGGCGTCTTGCAGCCGATCGTCGTCTCGCAGACGGCGTCGGAGATGGGGCCGACGACGTACCAGTTGATCGCCGGCGAGCGGCGCTTACAGGCGTCGCGGATCGCCGGGCTGACGCGGATGCCGGTGGTGATTCGGGAAGCCGTCGGGACGGAGATGCTGGAGATCGCGCTCGTCGAGAATCTGCAGCGTCAGGACCTGAATCCCCTTGAGGAGGCCGCCGCGTTCAAGCGCCTGGCCGACGAGTTTGGCGCGACGCACGAGCAGATCGCCAAGCGCGTCGGCCGCAACCGGACGACCGTCGCGAACACCATCCGCCTGCTGACGCTGGAGGACGACATCAAGACGAGCCTTGCGTCGGGGCAGATCAGCGAGGGGCATGCGCGCGCCCTTCTCGGTATCGAAGACTCGTCCGTGCGGCTCGACGCCTGGCGGCGGATCGTTGCCGACGCAATGACCGTGCGGCAGGCGGAAGAGATCGCGCGCGCATTGCGCGCCGGTGTCGTCGCAACGGCACCGAAGCGAGCGGCGGTTAAGGAATCTGATCCCGACGCGCGCGCGCTCGAGGCGGATCTGCGCGGCGCGCTTGGCATGCCCGTGACGCTGAAGAAGCACCGGCGCGGCGGCAGCATCACGATCCGGTTCCACAGCGACGAAGAGCTCGAGGGCATCGTCCAGCGTATCGCTGGCTAGCGCCGATCGACCATCCCGAGATGGCCAGAGCACACCGGGACCATCCACGGATGGCCACAGAGAGCACAGACCACCAGAGGCCCGAATAGGCGCTGTGCAACGACTGCGGTTGAGCGTGGGATGCCTTTCACGACGGTCAGGCGTTAGACATTGCTTTCGCGAGCGTGACTAGCTCGCCAACGACCTCGTAGCGCCCGAACGACGGCACGAGGTACGTGCCCTGCACGAACGGGCGGCAGGCCTCGAGCAGTTCGCGTGCCTGAGCGATGCCCTCGGCGACGCCGTTCTCGCCGGCGAGACGCATGCGCTCGCGCACGCCGTCGGGGACGAAGACTCCGGGCAGTTCGTTGTGGATGAACTCGGTGTGGCGATGGCTTTGCAGCGGCATGATGCCGACGAGCACGGGCAGGTCGATCGGCCCGAGACGCTCGAGAAAGCTCTGGAGGATGTCGGCGCTGTACACCTGCTGCGTCATCAGCGCGTCGGCGCCGGCCTCGATCTTGCGGCGGACGCGATCGATTTCGAGACCGATGTTGTCTGCCGTCGGGTTGGCGGCGCACGCGATAAAGAAATCTGTACCTTTGCCGATCGAGTTGCCGGCCCAGTCGCTGCCGGTGTTCAGCATCTTGAGAATGCGGATGAAGCCAATAGAGTCGACGTCCCAGACACCGGTGGCGCGCGCGTAATCGCCACTTGATGGCGGATCGCCGGTGAGAGCGATGACGTTGCGGATGCCGAGCGCGTGCGCGCCGAGCAGGTCGCTCTGGATCGCCATAAGGTTGCGGTCGCGCGAGGTGAAGTGAATGATCGGTTCGATGCCTATCTGGCGCTCGATCAACACCGCGAGCGCGATCGCGCTCATCCGCACGCGCGCCATCGGGCTGTCGCCGATGTTGATCGCGTCCGCGCCAAGCGCGGCGAGGTGCGTCGCGCCCTCGAGCGCCTTCCGGGGATTGAGGCCGCGCGGCGGATCGAGTTCGACGCTGACGACGAATTCGCCATCCGCGAGCTTTTGGCGCAGGGAGCGAGCCGCTTCTTGCGGCGAATCGTCGCGACCTGACGCGCGCGAGGTCGTTGCGGAGACAACGGTAATCACGGGTGCCGCCTGTTCGAGTCCCGGGACGGCGCCACGGCGGTTCCATTCGCGCTGCAGCTCTTCTCGCATGGCCGCTGTGTGCTCCGGCGTGGTGCCGCAGCAGCCGCCGACGATGTTTGCGCCGGCAATCACCAGGCGCTTCGCATACTCGGCGAAGTATTGCGGCGTCGAGGGATAGACCATGCCGTCTTCGACGCGCTTCGGAAGGCCGGCGTTCGGCATCGCGGAGAGGCGAATCGAGGTGTTCGCCGCCATCTGCTCGATAACGTCGAGTGCCGACTGCGGGCCGAGGCTGCAGTTGATGCCGGCGACGTCCGCGCCAAGCGAGCTGGCGACATTCGCCACTTCGTCCGGTGGCTCGCCGCCGTAGGTGCGGCCGTCTCGCTGGAACGTCGCCTGGGCGACGAGCGGCAGATCGCAGCAGGCCTTGACCGCGAGGATCGCCTCGCGCAGTTCCGCGATGTCCGGGAAGGTCTCGAGGATGATGACGTCGACGCCACCCTCGAGCAGCGCGTCGGCCTGCTCGCGGATCGCCGCCCGCACGTCCTCGGGTCGCACGTCACCCACCGTCGCCAGCATCCGGCCCGTCGGCCCGATCGAGCCGGCGATGAACACCGGGTGCCCGGAGATCTCGCGGGCATCGCGGGCCAGCCGCGCGGCGCGGAAGTTGATGTCGCGGACGCGCGATTCGAGCCCGTGCCTTGCGAGACGAAAGCGATTCGCGCCGAATGTATTCGTCTCGACGATATCGGCGCCGGCGGCGATGTAGTCCTCGTGGGCGCGACGGATTACGTCCGGCTGCTCGAGCACGAGCGCCTCGAGGCAGGCGTTCGCGGCGATCCCGCGCGAGAACAGCAGGGTGCCCATCGCGCCGTCGGCGAGCAGCACGCGGGTCTCGAGGGCGGTCAAAAACGGGCTCTTCATCGCCGCCAGTATAGCGACGTGTCCTGTCTCGCTGACGTCTCCGAGCAGGCGAAGCGCGATGACGCCGCAATCGATTGGAGCCGGCGGGTATCACGCCGCTAAGACGTGCCAACGACGAACTAGCCACTATGAACTAAGCAGCTACTCCGCCCGGCGCGGCGCGAGCAGGCCGTACTCGCCGTCTTTCCGCTTGTAGAGCAGCGCGTAGTCGGAGGTGCCGGCATCGAGGAAGAGAAAGAAGTCGTGGCCGAGCAGGTCCATCTGCCCCAGCGCTTCCTCCTGAGACATCGGCGACGCGTCGAAGTGCTTGGCACGGACGATCTTGCCGAGGAGGTACTCGCCCTCATCCGGATCGACGACGTCTCCCTCGGAGACGCCGACGCCGAGCGAGTTGATCGCGTCGGCGACGATCTCCTTCGCGGCGACGCCGTGCGGGTGATGGCGGTCGTGCAGTCGCTTCTGATGCCTGCGCGCCTGGCGCGAAAGGACATCGGCGGCGGCGTCGAAGGCGGCACGCGCGTCGGCGGCGCGCTCCTCGGCGCGGAGGATCGAGCCGCCCGCATGCAGCGTCACCTGGACGGCGAAGCGATGGCCGGCGGCGCGCGTCTCCTCATGTTCGACCTCGATGACGGCGTCGGATGCTTTCGGCAACAGATGCTCGACGCGCGCCAGCTTCTTCTCGGCGTGCGCGCGGAAGTCGTCGGCGACGGTGGCGTGGTGGGTACGAATCGTGAGCTTCATATGGGGGAGTGTAGCGCGCGGGGGCGAGGCGGTTGGAGATGAGATGTGAGAGCCAACGAAAGCATTGGCTGAAGCCATTTTTCAGGGCAACGCGGAGCTCTCTGCACTCTCGGAACCTGTCATCACGACGTTTCGAAGCGAATCACACCCCCAGAAGCAATGCCGCATTAATTTGTCGGCGTCGTGCGGTTCGGACTCAGTCGGACGCGAAACCGGCCCGCATAACGCGCCTCCGCAGGGAATTACGACCATAATCGCCAAATGTGTTACTTACAATCGAGTGGAGGCTGTTGTACGATTGGCATAATCAACCCCGCGAGCGTCATGTTCCCGCCACAACTGCACTGGAGGCACCGTGTTTCGACGGTTTATCGTACCCGGGCTGATCCTCGTGGCCCTAGCCGTCACGATGCGGCAGCCCGCGCCCGCATTCGGCGCGAGCATTCCGATCAACTTCGT
>JBBSDV010000068.1:0-15138 GCA_038240335.1 Dehalococcoidia bacterium | reverse complement strand
GGCAAGTGCGCATGACGCGCAGCGCGATTTCGCCGCGATTGGCGACCAATATCTTCTTAAACAAGCTCCTGCTCCCGCTGCGTCGTGGTGCGAACGTGATATCACAGAATCGAGGGTGATGATAGCCTCGGCTGTGAAAAGGGGGTCTCCATGCCGTGGTGTGCGGGCTCGCGACGATCGCTTCGCAGTGGCTATGGGGCGCCGGCGCAGCTGGTGGATACGAAGTGCAGCCACGGATGCGTCATTGGTGCCGTCCGCCGGCGTCGGAGCTGGTGCGAAGCGATTCACCTTGGTGTAACAGCGGGCGCCGCAGCAACATCCATGCGTAATGGGCGGAGCGGTCGGCACGTGTTACTTGCGCTAGCCGGCGCGCAACCGCCGCTCGGCGATCTCGGCGTACTCCGGCACGCTTTCGATCAGCAGCCAGTCACGCTGGTGCCGCGCCGCTGCGATGCCGAGCGTGCCGGCGCCGCCAAACGGATCAAGCAGCAGCTCGCCGGGATGCGAGGCGAGCAGAACGGCGCGTTCGAGCAGCGCGAGCGGTTTCTGCGAGGGGTGCTTGCCCTCGCTGCGCTCCTTTTTCGACGTCACGGGAAAGTCCCAGAGGTTTCGCATCTGCTTGCCGCCATTCATCTCCTTGGCGTCCCAGTAGTTGAATGTCCAGCCAGTCGCTTTCGCGGGCGTGCCGTTGACCGCCCAGATAATCTGCTCCGTGCTCTCGGTGAGCATGCGTGCTGTGATGTTCGGCTGCGCGTTCGGCTTCGACCAGATAATCGAATTCAGGATGCGCCGGTCGAGCACCTGCTGGAGGATGAATCCGAGCTGGTAGATGTTGTGGTAGGTCCCGAAGACGAGGATGTTGCCGTTCGGCTTCACGACGCGACAGACTTCCTCGAGCCAGGCTTTGTTGAAGGCGAAGAACTCGTCCTTCGTAAACGCATCCCACGTCTCGTCCATGGTCACGTGGGATGAGAACGCCCAGCCGAGGCCGCTCTTCCCCCTCCGTCCGCTGCCCGAACCAATGTTGAACGGCGGGTCGACGATGCAGTGGTCAATGCACCCGTCGGGCCAGCCGCGCATGATCTCGAGGCAATCGCCCGTGATAACGCGGTTGGCATCAGGCCCGCCGCGGGCGAGCCGTACCGGCGTCCGCACTTCGCGTCGTCGCACGGAGCGGATGGCTGGCGTGTTCTCGATCGGTTCTAACATGTGAGCAGTAGATCATGTCGATCGAGGCCCGAACATAGGGGAACTCCCGTGGTTTTGGCCGGACTCGTCCAGCGCCGCCATACGCGAACGAGATGCGAGACAAACACCGTGCGGCGAACGGATGCTCGACGCGAACCAGTGAGCGAAATGAGCGTAGCGCGCGGGATCAGTACACTGCGCGCGATGAGCCCAACACCAAGGCGCGTGTCGGACGTTATCGCCGAGATTCGCGGCGGTCTCGTCTGCGCGCGTTGCGGAAAATACATCGGCAGCCTCGCTGAGTGGCGCTACTTGCCACCACCGTATCCGGTCGCCATCGAGCCGCTTGCATCGGACGACGAGGTCGATGCGCTGATCGGCTTCGAGTGGCACATGCTGGGCCTAATGCGCGCGGGGAAATTTGTCATCCGTCACCCCGAGCGCGATGGCCACTGCGTGACGTTTCGCGAATGGATCGCGAGCGATGACGACGGGGAGGACGACGCGCGTGATGAGTACCAAGACGACGAGCGGGAGGATGATGAAGCCGCTGGCCTTGTCCGGTAGTGCGGCAGCACAGGCGCGGCGACGTATTGCCGTCGGACGGACACGTCTGAAGACCTGACCTGCACGCATGCTGGAGGTCGCTCCGTGCATATTCCGGCCGAGCGGTGGCGCCGCTTCGGGAACGACACGCTCGCTGGGGACGGTCTCGAACTACGCTGCCGATTCTCGCTGCTCGCGCTGCAGTTGCGGGCCGCGGCCGGTGAGCTGGTTGATCCGCACGAGACTCACGAACGAGCGCACGAGGTACGGGTCGAACTGCTCGCCGGCATGCCGTTCGAGCTCCTCGAGGGCGAGTTCCTCGGCGCGGGCGGCCCGATATGGCGTATCCATGATCATCGCCGCGAAGGCGTCGGCGACGGTCATGATCCGCGCCGGCAGCGGCACGGCGTCGCCCTTGAGCCCCTTTGGATAGCCGGCGCCGTCCCAACGCTCGTGATGGAAGAGCACGACTTCGAGCACGACTTGGGAGAGCCAGTGCGGGCTGACCTTCAACATGTCCCAGTCACGTAGCAGGTCGTAGCCGGTGTCGACGTGCTTCCTCATCATGAGTGTCTCCGCGTTCGAAAGCGGCCCGTTCTTGGTGAGCACATTCTCGGGGACGGAGATCTTGCCGAGATCGTAGACATGACCGGCAACCCACAATGCCGCGACCGTGTCGTACGTGAGATCTTGTCGGCCGGCAAGCTGGATCGCGTACTCCGTCGCCAGTCCCGAGTGGTGCCCCGAATAGCTGTCGCGAACGTCGAGCCGCTCGCGCCAGTTCGTCAGCAACCCCTGCACTTTCGCCCACGTATCCTGGGGATAGAGCGCTACGAGCAGGTCGACAATCGAATCTATCTCGAGGAGCGACAAAACACCATCTCCTTCGCGCGGGGCTGTACGCGCTTCTGTACTATCGGCCCGTCGCGACATCAACTGGATACTGTTGCGTGTTCGTGTCGGTAGCTGGACATGGCGATTCGGGGTGCATTACCAACGCGATGCTATAGAAGGCAACCAAGAACCGTTGTACAATTGAGGTTGGAGTCGCAAGTATGAATGCCCCCGAAGGTAAGGATCAGCGAGCCGCCGACTCGACGAGAGAGGTGCGCGTCGGCGAGTCCGAGTGTCCGCGCTGTCGCAAGTACTTTACAGCCAGTTATTGGAACGGAGGGGTGATGATCCAGTCGCGGTGCCTGAGCTGCGATCTGAAATGGCCCCTGCCGGACGTCGTCTGACGCCTCGGCCTGGTGTTCGTCAGAAACGCCGGTGATTCACGACAGGGGATCGACCGGGTTCGTACCAAATAGTGGATGGGTGATGGCTAAGAAAGCAGCAATTGCAGTCGCAGACCCAGAGGAAGAAACGAAGCCGGCGAAGGCCGTTGTAGCCGCGCCTCCGAGCAAGTCCGTCGTCCAGTCGCCGCGGCGCATCGCGGCCACGCGCGTCAAGCCGGAGACGGAAGAGCCGGTCGGCGAGACGCCGGACTCCGTCGAGCTGTACCTCAACGAGATCGCACGCTACAAGCTGCTGCGTCCCGACGAGGAGGTGTCGCTTGCCAAGGAAATCGAAAGCGGCCGCATCCTCGATGAGCTCAGCGATGCTTACATGGAAGAACACCTCGCTCCACCGACGATCGAGCAGTTGGCCGTCTGCCATCTGCGCGACATCGTCGAGGGGCTAGGCCTCGTCCGGCGGGCGCGGGTGCTCAAGGGCTTCCCCCAGCGCAGCGCGCTCGTCGATCAGCTCAGCTTCCAGCCGCTTCGCGATGCGATCCAGGACAAGATGGATGAGGAGTTCGAGGAGCAGACGGCGACTGCGACGAAGCGCACGGCCGCGCAGTTGCGGCCGATGCTGATCTCGCTCGCCGTCGCTCAGCGCATCTATCCTGAATCGTCGTACAAGGCGCTTGACGAAGCGCTCACGCTCGTCAAGGACGGCGTCGTCCGGGCGACGGACCGCTCGCTCGCAGCGCGGCTGCGCGTCCTTGTGCCCCACGTCAAGACGGCGCGCGAGATCGCGCAACGTGCCGAAGAGCATATGGTGAATGCCAATCTGCGACTCGTTGTGAGCGTCGCAAAGAAATACGCCGGTCGCGGGATGCCGCTGATGGATCTGATCCAGGAGGGTAACGGCGGCCTCATGCGCGCCGTCGAGAAGTTCGAGCACCGGCGTGGCTTCCGATTCAGCACCTACGCGACGTGGTGGATCCGACAGGCTGTCGGCCGCGCTATCGCCGACAAGGGCCGCACGATCCGTCTGCCAATTCACATCACGGAGCTGATCTCGAAGTACTCACAGGCGCGCGAGCGGCTCTTCCAGCGGCTTGGCCGCGAGCCGAAGACGACGGAACTCTCGAAGATCATGGGCATGCCAGCAGAGAAGGTGCGGGAGGCCGCGCGCGCCCTCCGCCAGTCCGTCGTCTCGCTCGAAACGCCGGTCGGCGAGGAAGAGGAAGGCACTCTGGGCAGCGTCCTCGAAGACGTCATGGCGCCGTCGCCGGAGGAAGAGGCGGGCCGCCAGCTGCTTCGCGAGCGCGTCCGCAACGCTCTCGACGTGCTGACACCGCGCGAGCGCACCGTGATCGAGCTTCGTTTCGGCATCAAGGACGGACGTCCGCGCACGCTCGATATCGTCGGCAACGAGCTCGGCGTGACACGCGAGCGCGCTCGCCAAATCGAGGCGCAGGCGCTCGAGAAGCTGCGTCGCTCGAACGGCAACCTGCGCGGCGAAGGCGACTACTAGGCTCGTCTCGTGGCGCTGGGTGCCGGTCGCTGGTTGGAAGCTATTCGGCATTCCAGCGACGGGCGGGTCCCGTCTGAATCGAAGGGGCGAGGCCGTGATCGCGTCGCGCTACTCGCACGAATTAGACCGAGAGCCGCTTCGGTTGACAGAACATACGTCGCCCTGACGAGCAGCACGACCGTATACTGAACTTGACAGACGGTCCTCGTGACAACGCACGCTCAACCGCGGGCGGGGACAGTTCCGCTAGGCCGGGAGGCGCGTAGACCGATGGTACTTGGCAAGCTCAGGACGCTCGGCGTTCCGCAGGATGCGGAAGGGACTGCGGCCAAACGGTACGACGACGGCTCGCCGCAGACATTTCCGCAGTTCCTCGACGACATCCGCCGAAACTACGGCGACAAGGTCGTGTTCCAGCAAAAGGTTCGCCGGGAGTGGCAACGGCTTTCGGCGCGCGACTTGCACGCGCGGACGTACGAGCTTGCGGCCGGCTTGGTCGCGCTTGGCCTCAAGCAGGGCGACCGCGTGGCGATGGTGTTTGAGAACGGCCTCGACTGGGTGTGCTCGTACTACGCGATAGTCGTCGCCGGCGGCGTCGCCGTACCGATGTACTACGAACTCCAGACGGCGGAGCTATCGGGCATGATCGAGCGGTCCGAAGCGACCATGGCGATCGCGTCCGCGAAGGTACTGGGGCGTATCGGACAAGCGGCGCTCGCGCCACTCGACATAATATTCACCGTCGGCAGCGATGCTGCCGCGCAGACGACGTCACCGCCGGAGCTTGAGGCGCGGCAGGTCATACCGATCGAGGAGCTTGCCTCGCGGGCGACCGACGAGAGCCGCCGAACCGTCGCCGCCACTGTCGTCGCACCGGATGACCTCGCATCGATCGTCTTCACATCCGGCACGACCGGCGGCATGAAGGGCGTCATGCTGACCCACAAGAACTTCATGTCGAACCTTCGCTCCGTGCGCACGAGCATCGCCTTCAGCGAGCGTGACCGGATCATGATGGTGCTGCCGATGCATCACGTATTCCCGTTTACCGTCGCAATGGGCGTCGGCCCGGCGGTTGGCGGAGAAGTAACGCTCGAGAACGACCTTCGTCGTATCCGCGACCGGATGGCCGAGGTGAAGCCGACGGTGTTTATCGGCGTGCCGGCGCTCTTCGAGCTGATGTACCGGAACATCGTGCATAGCATCGAGGCGCAGGGCCGAAAAGAGACCTTCGATAAGGGACTCCGAATCGCCGACGCCACGAAGCAACGTACCGGCATCAACATCGGCCGCATCGTGTTCCGGGAGCTGCACAAGCGGCTCGGCGGCAGTCTCCGGTTCATGGTGAACGGAGGCGCCGCGCTCAACCCGCAGGTGGCGATGAACTTCGCGCGGCTCGGCGTGCTGATCATCCAGGGCTGGGGCCTGACGGAATCCGCGCCGGTGCTGACGGCGCAGCGGTGGAACCCACGCAAGTTCTACATGTCGAACTACTACGAGGAGCACTTCGGCACCGTCGGCCCGGCCGTCGAAGGCGTCGAGGTGGGGCTGATCGATGTGCCCGAGAAGGAGCTCTACGTCCACCTGCACGGCGAGGGCGAGCTGGTCGCGCGCGGCGACAACATCACGCCCGGCTACTGGCGCGGCGAAGATGCGACGAAGGCCGCCAAGGTCGACGAGTGGTTGCGCACGGGCGATGTTGGTCGCATCGACGATGAAGGCAACGTCTGGATCACCGGGCGCAGCAAGTACGTCATCGTCCTCGACTCTGGCGAGAAGGTGCATCCCGACGAACTCGAATCGAAACTGCAGCGGAGCCCGCTCGTCGAAGACGTCGTCGTCATCGCGCGCAAGCAGCGCGGCAAGACGTCGCCATGGGCCGTCATCTACCCCAACCGGGACGCTGTGCTCGCGAGGCTCGGAGTCGATGACGCGAGCGAGGAGGACGTGCGGCGAGCGATCGGCGCCGAGATCGCG
Source organism: Dehalococcoidia bacterium (assembly GCA_038240335.1). Taxonomy (GTDB): domain Bacteria; phylum Chloroflexota; class Dehalococcoidia; order DSTF01; family JACRBR01; genus JBBSDV01. Next base: position 8,682 of record JBBSDV010000068.1, on the reverse strand, counting down.
CGCAACGAGGATGACGTGGCGTCCTACAAGCGGATCACGGACTTCATGCTGACCGATGTGCCGCTACCGAAGACGGCGCTCCGCAAGGTCGCGCGCGGCCAGATCGCCGACAGCTACGCCTTTGATGTCGCGCGCTGGCAGCGGTCGTGGGCCGACCTGCTCGCCGCGGCCGCAGCGCCGGATGACGTCGAAGAAGCGGCAACCGCCTAACGGCACCGGTCACATCACCGGCACCGCGTACCGTAGTGGGCGCGTCCGGCGAGACAGAGTCCGAAGCTAATAAGAGAGGGCTCCCGACAACGGGAACCCTCTCTGCGCATGTCGATGCTCGACCGGCTTGCTTCTACCAGTTGCTCTAAGGCGCGATCGCCTCGACTGGCGCATCGTAGGTCGTCTGGTTCGTCGCGACATTCGCGCCGATCTGCCGTTCGTTGCTCGTCGTGCCGGTCGGTGTCGAGCCAGCGGGCGTGACCGTCACCGAGCCGCTCTTGATGAACAGCGGCGCCAGCACGAGCGTAATCGTCGCCAGCAGCTTGATAAGCACGTGCAGCGACGGGCCGGCGGTGTCCTTGAAGGGGTCGCCGATCGTGTCGCCGACGACGGCCGCCTTGTGCGCCTCACTGCCCTTGCCGAGTACCTCGCCGTGCTCGTCCTTCAGGCCGCCGGACTCGATGAACTTCTTCGCGTTGTCCCATGCGCCACCGCCGTTGTTGAGCACCGTGGCCATGAGAATGCCGCCGATCGTTCCGATAATCAGCAATCCGGAGACCGCGAGCCAGCCGGCGGCGTGCGTCGCCGTGTAGGTGTTGCCGCCGATTGTCGTGACGACGGTGTCGTTACGGGCATAGCGGAAGATCAGGCCGACGGCGATGGGCATTCCGACCGCGAGCACGCCCGGCAGCACCATCTCGCGGAGCGCTGCCTTCGCCGTAATGTCGACCGCGGCCGCGTAGTCCGGCCGCGACGTTCCGGCCATGATGCCCGGGTCGGAGCGGAACTGGCGGCGCACTTCTTCGATGATTGCGCCCGCCGCGTTGCCGACAGCACGGATTGCGAGCGAACTGAACAGGAAGACGAGCATGACGCCGAGAAGGCCGCCGACAAACACGTCGACCTTCGACAGGTCGATCGGCAGCTCGGCGGTGAGCGGAATCTCGAGCCGTTCCTTCACCTTGTCGAGGTAGGCCGAGAAAAGCAAGAACGCTGCCAGTCCGGCCGACGCGACAGCGTAGCCCTTTGTCAACGCCTTGGTCGTGTTGCCGACGGAGTCAAGCTTGTCGGTGATCTCGCGAGCGCTTTCCGGAGCGCCGGCCATCTCGGTGATGCCGCCGGCGTTGTCCGTAATCGGGCCGAAGGTGTCCATGCTGAGGATGTACGCGGCGGACATCAGCATGCCCATCGTCGCGACAGCCGTGCCGAAGATGCCGGTGGTGAATGCGGGAATAGCGGGATTGATGTCCGCCTGCGAGCCGAGCGCGAACGAGCCGATGAGGGCGAGCCCGATCGCGATTGCGGTCAGCGCCGTCGTCTCGAAGCCGACGGCGGTGCCGATGATGACGTTCGTAGCGGGACCGGTGCGCGATGCACGGGCGATTTCCTGTACGGGGCGCCACGAGCCGGCGGTGTAGTACTGCGTGATGTACACGAACGCGATGCCGGTCGCGATGCCGACCAGACCGCAGAAGAAGAACCAGTACCACGCATCGCCGAGCATCACCTTCGTGGCGATGAACAGCCCGATGACGGATAGCGCCGACACGACGTAGAAGCCGTAGTTCAGCGGCGTCATCGGATCCTGCTTGCTCTTCTCGCTACCGTCGGTGAAGAAGGGCACTGAGGTCAGGCCGACGATCGCGGCGATGATGCCGAACGAGCGCAGCACGAGCGGGAACATGATCCACTCGATCTTGTGCGTGACGCTGAAGATCGCGACGCCGAGGATCATCGCGCCGATATTCTCCGCCGACATGGATTCGAAGAGATCCGCGCCACGACCGGCGCAGTCTCCCACGTTGTCGCCGACCAGGTCGGCGACAACTGCTGCGTTCCGGGGGTCGTCCTCCGGAATGCCGGCTTCGACCTTGCCTACGAGGTCGGCCCCGACGTCAGCCGCCTTTGTGTAGATACCGCCGCCAAGCTGAGCGAAGAGGGCGACGAAACTGGCGCCGAATCCGAAGCCAACGATCAGGAACGGGGCGATCTCGGGGGGGTTATCGAGGATACGACTATAGACGAGGAAGATGCCGGAGACTCCGAGCAGACTGAGCGCAACGACCAGGAAGCCGGAGACGGCGCCTCCGCGAAGTGAGACGGTGACGGCCTCCTTGAGGCTCTTCTGCGCGGCGGCAGCGGTGCGGACGTTCGAGCGGACGGCGATGAACATGCCGATGTAGCCGGCGAGACCGGAGCAGAACGCGCCGACGAGGAAGGCGATGCCCGTGAGGAGGCCTTCCTCCCAGCGGCCGATCACCGTTTGTGGCGCGAAGGCGACCTGCCCGTTGTTGAATACGATCGGCTTGACGCCATCGGAGATTGAGCCGACGACGACGGCGACGACGACCGCCGTCACGATCGCCAGCGCGCCGATGGTCTTGTACTGGCGCGAGAGGAAGGCCATCGCGCCCTCGAAGATCATGCCGGAGATCTCGCGCATGGCGTCGGTCCCGGTGTCCCTTCGGAGCACATCGTATGCAAGCCAGAGGGCGAACAGCACTGCTGCGAGGCCCGTGGCCGGCACCATCCATACCAGTGTCATCGGCGTCTCCTCCCACTCACCCGAAGGCAAGCCAACGTCGTGTTGCAGATACACAAAAAGGAGGCGCAAGCACCTCCGTCAGAGCGGGCTGAGTCTATCGCGCGATGTGATCACGAGCAAGCGAAGCGGACACGACGTTTCACGCAAGAGACGATCCACAGATGGGGGGACACGATGGGCACAGATTACGTGGGAGCGTGTCCGAGCAACGCCTTGGTAGCGATGATGGGCGACGACCGGGATGGCCAGCGGCGCGCTTGCGGGCCCGATGGGAAGACTTGCCGGAGGTTGCTCAAGTCCGCTGCCAAGCCCAGCACCTGGGAAACATCTCGATGGCGAACGTCGGTTCGTTGACACCGAAAACAGCCGGTGCTATGTTCGATCGCTGCGAACCTAACGTACACGTGAGATTCCGCGCGAGCGGCCGCCGAATGAGGCGTGTGATGACGACGACGAACTCTGTGATCACCGACGAGATGCGCGCCGCGGTTGGCGTCGAGGGGCCGCCGGCGGTGATGGACGTCGAGAAGACGAACTGCCGCATGTTCGCGCGCTCAGTCGGACACACCGACCCGATCTTCTATGACGAAGGGGCGGCGAAGGCGCGTGGTTACCGCAGCATCGTCGCGCCCCCAGGTTTTCTCGGCACGCCGATCTTTCGGCCCAGCGGCGGCGGCGCTGGCGCGCCGGGCGAGATGGGCGGCCGGAACTTCAGCGTCCCGTACAAGCGCATCCTCAACGGCGGCACCGACTACGAGTACTTTCCGGACACGGACTCAATCTGCGCCGGCGACACGGTCACCGCACGTTCGAAGATCGCCGGCTTCGAGGAGGCGACAGGCAGCCTTGGCCCCATGCTGATCACGACGCGCGAGACGACATATACGAATCAGGACGGCAAGGTCGTCGCGAAGATGTATGGAACGCTGATCCAGTACTAGATCTGGACGCCTGTTCGCTGGTTGCTGGTTGGGCGGACGATGGAGTAGTGAGATGACCGAGCAGGTGTACTTCGAAGATGTGAGCGAGGGGGAGGAAATCCCGGCGCTCAAGAAGAACTGCTCGACGCAGCAGTTGGTGCTGTGGGCGGCCGGCTCGGGCGACTTCTATCAGATTCACTACGACAAGGATTTCGCGCAGAAGACCGGGCTGCCCGGCCTCATCGTCCACGGCGCGCTGAAGAACGCGTTCCTCGGCCAGCTCCTGCACGACTGGATCGGCGAGCAGGGGCAGCTGCGCAAGTTTGGCTGCTCGTATCGCGGCATGGACGTGCCCAACGAGGACATCCTTTGTCGCGGCGTCGTCAAGAAGAAGTACGCCGACGGCGGCAAAAACTTCGTCGAACTCGATATCTGGACGGAGAAGCCGGACGGCAAGAAGATGTCGCCGGGCACGGCGCTTGTGACGCTGCCGGCGCGCGCGTAACGCAATCTCACGCATCTCACGCAAGTGGAACGAAGAAGCGACAGGAGACGGCCTTGGCAGACGAATTCGAGATTACAGACGATATGCGCAAGCAGTTCGGTGTTGACAGCGAGCCGTGGACGTACGAGGTGACGACGACGAGCGTGCGCATGTACGCGCGCGGCATCGGCTCGGACGACCCGATCCATTACGACGTGGATTTCGCGAAGGCGCAGGGATTCCGCAGCATCGTCGCGCCGCTCGGCTACCTCGGCACGCCGGTCTTCCTCCCGGGCCGAAACGATCCGACGTTCGGCTTTCCGCGCCGCGAGGGCGGGCCGCGGCTGAACATTCCGTTTAAGGGGCTGCTCGACGGAGGCACCGAGACCGAGTACCTCGACGTCATCTGCGCCGGCGACGTGCTCGAGGAGACATCGCATCTCGCCGACCTGAAGATGCGCGGCAAGATGTTGTTCGTGACGAACGAATCGGTTTACAAGAATAAAGCGACGGGGCAGGTCGTCGCGAAACAGAAGCTCACATCGATTCACATGTAGCGCGAGGCGCCAGCTCACACCGCGCATCGTGCTGCGTGACAAGTTGGCCGGCGAGCGGGAGAATGACATGACGGAACAGAACTACTTCGAGGACATTAAGGAAGGTCAGGAGCTGACCGCGATCAAAATCTCGCCGGACAAGGCGCAGCTTGTGAAGTTCGCGGCGGGCAGCGGGGACTTCAATCCGCTGCATTTCGACGAGAACTTCCCGATGCTCAAGCCGATGGGGCTGAGCGAGAACATCGTCCACGGCCGCTTCAAATACGCGCAGGTGGGACGCCTCGTCTCCGCCTTCGCAGGCTACAAGGGCCGCGTGAAGAACTTCGGCGTCAGCTATCGCGGCATGGACATGCTTAACAAAGAGATCACAGCGACGGGCGTCGTTACCGGCAAGCGGCAGGAGGGCGGCGAGAATCTTGTCGACCTCGACATCTGGACCGAAAACGCCGACGGCAAGAAGACGACTCCGGGGACGGCCGTCGTCGCGCTGCCCTCGCGAGGGTGATCGCCGAGCGCGACCGCGGGGTGCGATGCAGGTGACGCTGGAAGCTATACGCTCGATGTTGGATGTCGTCGATCGAGATTCCAGCGTCCAGTTTCCAGCTTCGGGTTCTACTCGCCGAGCACGCAGGGAACAGACATGAAGGCTCTCGAAGGCAAGATCGCCGTCATCACCGGCTCTGGGCGCGGCATCGGGCGCGGCATCGCCATGCTGTTCGCCAGCGAAGGCGCGTCGGTCATCGTCAATGATCCGGGCGTGAGCACGGACGGCAGCGGTCACGATGATGGACCGGCCGATCGGGTCGTCGCCGAGATCAAGGCCGCGGGCGGCAGTGCTGTCGCCAACCACGACTCCGTCGCCACGGTCGACGGCGGCGAACGAATTATCACGACGGCAATCGATACCTTCGGCCGGCTGGACATCCTCGTCAACAACGCCGGCATTCTCCGCGACCGGATGATCTTCAACATGTCGGAGGAGGAGTGGGATGCCGTGATCGCCGTGCACCTCAAGGGCCACTTCAACTGCACGAAGCCGGCGTCGATCCTGATGCGCCAGCAGCGCTACGGCCGCATCATTAACTTCTCGTCGGGCTCCGGCATCATCGGCAATACGGGTCAGGCGAACTACGGCGCGGCGAAGTCCGGTATCGCCGGATTCACGCGCGTCGTCGCGAAAGATCTCGGCCGCTACGGCGTCACGTGCAACGCGATCGCCCCCGGCGCCGCGACTCGCATGACCGGACAGGTGCCGGATTCGGCGCGCGAGCTGCGCGCGCGCGCCGGCATCGGCGGACCGGCCGCGCCGCGCCCGGCCGCCGCCGTGCCGCAGCTGCGAAACCCTGAGTTCGTTGCACCGATGGTCGCGTACCTCGCGAGCGACGATGCCTGGAACATCAATGGCCAGATCTTCCACGTCGCCGGCGGCACCGTCGGGCTGGCGCATCAGCCGATGCCGATGCGTACGCTCTGGAAGCCCGCCATGTGGACGCTCGACGAACTGTGCGCCGCCGTGCCGGGCCAGCTGATGGCCGGCATCGGCAACCCCGCGCCCCCGCCGCCAGACCTCGACGTGCCCGGCCGTGTGACCCCACCGACCGTGGTAAGCGGAGGTGGCAGCTAGTGCCAGGTAGGCTTGACGGACGGACGGCGATTGTTACGGGGGCGGGACGCGGCATTGGGCGCGGCGTCGCGATGTTGCTTGCCGAGGAGGGTGCGAACGTCGTCGTCAACGACTTCGGCGTCGCCGTCGACGGCAGTGCGCCGAGTTCGGGGCCAGCGGCCGAGGTCGTCGATGCGATCAAAACGAAGGGCGGCCACGCCGTCGCGAACTTCGACTCCGTCGCGACGATGGACGGAGGCGAGAAGCTTGCGCAGATGGCGCTCGACAGCTTCGGCCGCCTCGACATTCTGATCAATGTCGCAGGCATCCTCCGCGACCGGATGATCTTCAACATGACGGAGCAGGAGTGGGACGACGTCATCGCCGTCCACCTCAAGGGCCACTTCTGTACGACGAAGCCGGCGTCGATCCTGATGCGGCAGCAGCGCTACGGCCGCATCATCAACTTCTCGTCGATCTCGGGGCTCGGCGGGCTGCCGGGGCAGGCGAACTACGGCGCGGCGAAGGCGGGCATCGCCGGCTTCACGCGCGTCGTCGCGCGCGATCTCGGCCGGTACGGTGTGACGTGCAACGCGATCTCGCCCGGTGCGGCGACGCGGATGACGGCGACGGTGCCGTCGAACACGGCGCAGCTGCGCGCTCGCGCCGGCACTGCCGCGATCGTCAACGACGCGCCGCGCGCATCGACGGTGCCCGAGATGCGCGAGCCCGAGTACGTTGCGCCGATGACCGTGTTTCTCGCTTGCGATGAGGCGTGGAACATCAACGGAAAGATCTTCTACGTCAACGGTGGCCGCATCGCCCTCGCCCACGAGGAGACGGCCATGCGGCAGATCACGAAGGGCGCGATGTGGAGCATCGACGAGTTGCGCGAGCTTGTGCCGTCGCAGCTCATGTACGGTCTCGCGAACCCTGCGCCCCCGCCGGTCGACCTCTCGATCCCCGGCCGCCCCGCGCTGCCTGCGAGTTAAGGCGATGATGGTCTCTGCGCGACGCGCTGAGGTGCTGCGTCGTGTTGTAGTCCTGCGTGTTACATTCCCTCGAGGTAGTCGGCGTCAATCTGTTTCAGGCGGTAGGTGTCTACGGTCGTAACCGCCACGTCGTGCTTGATCATAGCTGCGCCAATCGCGGACCGTCGATGAGGACAATGCGTTGGCTGCCCACTGTTCGTACGAACTCTTTTGCGTCAGGCGTAAATGTTGATGTCGTTATTAGCACGCCTTTCGTTGCGTGTTGGCCCGCAAGACTACCAGCGAAGTTTCGCACTTCGGGTCCTTCGACGGCATTCGCCCATTTCTTCGCTTGAATGTAGATCGTTCCTAAGCCGAGCTCGTCCTCGTTAATCACACCGTCGATTCCCTGATCTGCTGGCCGCCCTGTGTGGTGTCCCGCGTCCGCACGCAGGTCGCCGTACCCCATGGCCAAAAGCAGCTTGAGAACCAATCGTTCGAACGCAATCGGATCCAGTGACTTGATTCGATCCAATAGGTCCTGAGCCAGGGTATCGTTGAGACTCTGCACTGCACGTTCGATGACCTCTACTGGCGTCTGTTGAAGACTGCTGATTGCATCATCCGTAGGCACCTTCTCCGTGGATCTGGGCCTCTGGAATTGTACGAATTCGGGGAACTGTCTGAGGACAGGTCCGTCGATTCTAGGCGGGTTACGCGATAACAAATCGCGTCCGCGTTCGGTGATTTTGAATAGGCCGCGTTGAGAACTATCGAGCAAGCCGGCTTTCGCCATGTAGGTGCGCGCCCATCCGACTCGATTTGCAAGCGTCGCTTGGCGCCCGCTCGGTAGCATCGCCTGTCGTTCTTCTTGTGAGAGGCCGAACTCATCGGCAAGGTCGGTGATGGTCGTAGACAATCGATGTTCGAGGCCGTCACTCGTGAGCCGAAGGAGCGGCAGCATGATCGTCTCGTAGTCCGGAATAGTCACGGTTTCCCTCGCTCCCCCTTGCTACGGGACCAGCACGACGCGGCCGAAGGCGGCACGCGACTCGATATGCGCGTGGGCGGCTGCCGCCTCCGCGAGCGGGTAGGTGCGGTCGACGACGACCTTCAGTTCGCCTTTGGCGATGTCGGCGAGGAGCTGGTTCATCATCGGCACGACGCGAGCGGCGCTGCGGAATGTCTCGAGGCCGAAGAAGACGCCGGTGATCGAGCCGTTCGTGCGGCTGAGCGGGCTGATGTCGAGCGCCTTGCCTTCGCGGCTGACGTTTCCGACGGTAATCGCGCGGCCGCGGTAGGCGAGGCACTCGATGCTTCCTTGCAGGGTCTTGCCGCCCACCGAATCGACGACGAGATCGACGCCTTGGCCGTTCGTCGCCTTGCGCACGG
>JBBSDV010000067.1:0-15260 GCA_038240335.1 Dehalococcoidia bacterium | reverse complement strand
AGAAGCGAGATCTTTCCCGCCTCGACGCCACCGAACTGGAGGGCGTCGATGGCGCGACGGGCGCGGCTCATATCGGGATACGTGGCGACGACGTTGAACGGAGCGAGGCTGTTACTCGCCATGCTGCACCTCCGAGCGGCGGTTCGAGCCGCTTACTTACGGTACACAGCTGCGGGTCAACGCAACGCGACAGGAGTGGTGCTGATCATACAGCTTCGTGACGTTCGGAAAGGACATTGTCCTAGAGCGTTGACAAGGCCTGTTTCGCTACGTCGGCGTAGAGGACCGAGAACTGCGGCGCTTGCTGCTCGAGCTTTCCGAGATACTGTTTTGCCTTCGCATTGTCGCCAGCGGCGCGAGCGATCATGCCGGCGTGGAAGAGGATCAGGGGATCGCGGCTGCCGGTACGCAGCGCCTGCTCGCTCGCGGACTGAGCATCGGCGACATTGCCGGCCTTGAACTGCACCCACGCGAGTGTGTCGGCGGCCTGGATGCTCGGCTGTTCCGCGAAGGCGCGTTTTGCGCGCTCGACGGTGGCGGCGACGTTGCGGCCGTGGTCGGCGTTGAACAGGCCGATCTGGAGGTCAAGGTTGACGCCGTTCGCGGTGTACAGCTGTTCGATTGCGCCAATCAGGTCGTATTGCGCCTGCGCCTGCTTGGCATCGCCCGATGCGGCATAGACATCGCCGAGCGCGGTGACGTACTCGGGCAGCGGAATCTTATTGATCGCCCGGGTGTAATAGTCGATGGCGGTGGGATAGTCGCCGTTGGCGGCGGCGACTCGCGCCGTGCCGGCGAGAGCATGCACGTAACCGGGGAAGATCTCGAGGGATGTCTGATAGTGCTGGCGGGCATCATCGATGCGCCCGAGGGTGAAGTACATATTGGCGAGCTGCGCGTTCGCCCAGGCGGCGTGTTCGGCGACGCCGTCTCCCTCGGCCCGGGCGATGGCATCCTTCCAGCTCTTCTCGGCCTCGGCGCTATCGCCGCGAACCTGAAAGAGCAGCGCCCGCCGGCCGAAGGCGGCGAGGTCCGGGGTAATGGTGACCATCCGCTCGTAGGCTGCATCGGCCTCGTCGTATCGGCCAAGGCCCATGTAGGCGTCACCGAGGACGCCGTACCCATACGCCTGGTTCGGCTTCAGCGGGATCGCTTGCTGGGCGAGGACGAGGGCCTCGGCGAAGTTGTGCTTGGTGATATTGACATTGGCGAGGAGAGCGACGCCCTCGTAGTTATCGGTGCTGCGGATGCCGATGGAGCGCGTAAGAGCGTCTTCAGCAAGCTTGATCTCGGCGACATCGCCGGTTTCGCGGACGCGCTGCAAATGTTCCTGGGCGATGGAATTGAGGCTGAAGACATCGAGCGGATCCGAGGCTGTTCGCGTCTCCTGGAAGACGAGGTTTAACTCGCGCTGCCCACGAACAGCCGTGGCGGTGGCGTCCGTGGAAGAAGCGGCGGGGGAGGCCGTCTGATTCGACGAACCTCCCCCACACGCTGCGATACCGAGGATGACGGCTCCGGTAATGGCGGTCGCGACGGCCTTACCGATCGAAGCAACCACTGGCTGCGAGCCGATCTCGTTCCTCGCTCTTAGCGGCCGCGGCCGCGAGCCACGAGCGTGCCACCGGCGGTTACCGCGGCAACACCCGCGATGCCGAGCGCGAGCCAGATGAGCATGTTCGTGCCACTACCGTTGCCGGAGTCGCCGGTACCGGTGTTCGGCGCGGTGACGCCAACGCGAGTCGCAGCGGCGACGGGCGATGACGGCGGCGGCGGCGGTGCGGATGATGTAGGCGTAGCGCCGCCCGCAATCGGTGTCGGCGCGGGGGCCGTGTTCGGTACACCGAGGTACGGGAAGCTGCTGAGGAACGTGCTGTCGTTCGCGACGTTATCCGTGGCGGCCGGATTGCCGGTGATGAGCTGCAGTTCGGCGTCGATCACGTCATCGGAGAGCGCGCGGCCGTTGAGGAAGTTCAGCGGCTTTGACGTGTCGAACGTGAGGATGTCGGGAAGCAATGTATCGGCGAGCGCCGGATCCGAGCCAAGGCTGGTGAGCGTCGCGACCACGGTGCTCTTCCAGACCGCGACGTCGTCCTGCGGCTTCGTCTGGTTGAACGCGTCCTTGTTGCCTTCGGGGATGAAGACCGTGGCGATCGCCGGGCGGGCGTCACGGTCGATCACCGTGCCGTCCTTGCTCGTGATGGCCCAGACACCGCCGCTCGTATCGTTCTGGCCATCGAGAATTTCGCTCGGGTCGAGCTCGAGCACGATGGCAGAGACATTCAGGCCCTCGAAGAAGTCGTTACCCGGGTTGCGGAACTTCAGGCCGGCTTTGAAGGCGTTGAAGTCGAAAAAGAAGGGGTCATCGCGGAGGCCCGCGAAGAGCTTGTCATTCGTCGAATTGCTGGCGATGGCCGGCGGGGCGCCACTCGTCGTCGTGTCGCCCTCAATCATCACGGTGCCGCCGTTGGACAGGGTGTTGGCCTGATCGCCGACAGCCTTGCGTACCGTGACGTGTTGCGTCGTGCCGCCGTTGGCGAGCGACGAGAACGACACGTTGAGCGAGACGTCCGGAATGGCGTCGCCGTTGTTGTCGATCTTGAACTGGTAGAGCTTGCCTTCGTCGGTGCTGCCGAACGACGGCGTCTCGCCAGGCATCGCGAGGCCGTTGACGGTCATTGCGAGGACGAGGTTACCGTTCGAGCCGGCGAACGCGAAGACGTCGGCGAGGTCGAGCTGGTGGTCGGCCTTGGCCAGCGGCGCGTCCCCGTGGTCGGCGCCCGAAGCAGACCCGAAGCCGACAAACAGGGCGGCTCCGAGGATAGCGATGGCGCCGACGAGAATAAGCAGTTTCTTCATGTTTTCCTCCACATATTTGTTGGTTCGCGATCACGGAACGCCCGCAACCGGAAGAGTGCCGCTTCATGCGGCTGCAATAGTTCCGGCGGTCACCTCCAACGCTACGGGGCGCGCGCGCCCGCTCCTGGCTCTGGCGATGATTCGAGCCAGAGCGCCTTATGGATCACCTGTTCATACCGGACCGCACGGATAGCACGTATAGGGGAAATCACGGCTTTCCGCGCGTCCATCGAATCTCCTGCCGGCGCTAGGGCGCTGGAGTGTCTGCCGGTGGCGGGATCGGCGCCGGAGCCGTCGCGGTCGCACCGGCGACGCCAGTCGGCGGGACGATGTAGGAGTCGACGGCGCTCGGCACGATCAGGTCGGAGAGCGACTGGCAAGCTGTCGCGATCAGGACGACGCGGCCGTCTCGGATGTGGAGCGCCGCCCCCGATTCCGTTCCACCGTCCTGCGCTCCCGTATCGAATACGACAACTTGCTGAGCGCCGAATCCGCCGCCGAACGAGCTGGGATTGAGCTTGGGGACGTACACTGCCGCGATTTTGGGTGGCGAGTCGCCGAGCGCCTCGCGGAAGGCGTCCGGTACTTGTTCCGGACGCACCCAGCCGGACTCGCACTTGGTGGAGGGCAGCACCTCGACGGACGCGCCATCGGATTCATTCTCGCGGCAGAGCGGCGGATCGCCGGGCGCGGGCGCGGGAATGTCCTTCTTGCACGGTACCTTCTGGTAGCCGGTGAGACCGGCAAGCTCGATCGTGTCGTCATCGGCCGCAGCAATGGCAATCTGATCGACCTCGGGCACGCCGGTGGTGGCGATGGCGACGACGGTGTGGGGGGTGACTGTGCGAATGGTGGTCTTGGTGCCGCTACCGCCACCGCATGCGGCGAACAGCACAACACCAAGCATGGCCAGGGCGGGGAAGCCAGCCTTGTAGATCATCGCGCGAAGTATAGCCACAGAGATGGCTTACGGGATAGCGCACACGGCGTATGACAACAAGAATGGGGGGCACGCAACGCTAGTTCCGCGTCGATGACAGGATCCGCCCCGTATCAGGACGCGGTCGCGAGCTCTTTTGCCTTCTTGGGCGGCGCGGGTTCTTCTTCGGGCCAGGCGCGCTTCTTGAGGAGTTCGCGCGGCGGGTCGATGTAGATGGCGCCCCAGCCGCAGGCATCTTCGCAGAGACGGCAGCCGGTGCAGCGCTTTTCGTTCAGCACGGCGATGCCGTAGTAATCGCCAACCGTGCGCTCCGGTTCGCCGAGGGAGAGGGCCTCGAAGGGGCATATCTGGATGCAGAGCTCGCAGCCGGAGCCAATGCAGTTATCCTCGACGACAATCGCTTTTGGCCACTCCTTGCGGGCGAAGGTTTTGCAGACGTCGCCAACGGTGTCGAGGATCGCTTCCGGCGGGCAAACGACGCCACAAGCGCCGCAATCGATGCAGAGGTTCGGGTCGATAACGTGAACGACGTTACGCGAACCGGTGATCGCGTCGGTGGGGCAGCGCTTCGTGCAGGCTGTACAGCCGATGCAGGTGTCGATGATCGTGTAGGCCACGGTGGCTCCTCAGTGTGGGCGCCGCTTGTGAAATTCCGTACATGAGTATAGGCCGTATGTGGAATCGCAAGCAACCAGCCCGTGGCGCTACGCATCCGTAAACACGTCGATGAAGCCCCAGACATCGATGCGCGGCGGTGTGGTGCCGTGCGCGCCGAGCAGCGAGCAGACCTGCGCACGGTGCTCGGTGCCGTGGTTGATGCACTGCATGAGCGGCACGATGAGCTCCATCTTGTACTTACGGCCGCCGAATTCGCCACGCAGGACCTCGTTAGGGTCGCGCGACTCGACGATACGGATCAGCTCCTCGTCGCTGGCGCGGGAGCGCGCACGGAGAACGCTGAAGCGCAGCGGATCTGGAATGCCGGGCTGGTTATTCATCGTCATAAGGAACGCTTCTTGTGTGCTGATCAGATGGACGAGCGTGTCGCGAATCGACCCGTATGTAATCGTAGCCGGCGCGTCGAGCACGTCATCGGACAGCTGCTCGCAGGCGGCGATGACGAGATCGTTCGCCCAGCGGTGCTGCTTGTAAAAGTCGATCATGCCGGCCATCGTCTGCTCTCCTTGCTGTGCGAGGTCGCCATCGCGAGAAGCTGCGAGGCGGGATGTCGCTAGTACACATCCCGGATCTCAAACCGCGGGCCGTCCTTGCAGACGAGCTTCATCGAGCGGCTGCCGCGGGCGCGCACTTCGACGGCGCAACCGTAGCAGATGCCCGTGCCGCAACCCATACGCTCTTCGAGCAGCACCTGCACGGAGCGGCGCGAGCGGCCGGCGCGAGCGACCTCCGCCATCGCCCGGAACATCGGCGTCGGCCCGCAGGCGAAGGCCTGGTCGCACCACTCGAGCAGCTCCGCGAAGGGCTCCGTGACGAAGCCCTTGCGGCCGGCGGAGCCGTCGTCGGTCGTGACGACGACCTCGACCTCTTGCGGCAGGAGGTGCGACGGAAAGACGTGCTCGGCGGAGCGGGCGCCGATGATCATTGTCACGCTGAGCCCGCGCCTGACGGCGTCATCGGCGAGCCAGACCAGCGGGGCAACGCCGATGCCGCCGCCGACGAGCAGCAGGTTCTGGGAGCCATGTCCGATCTCGTAGCCGCGGCCGAGTGGCCCCCAGACGTACACGCGATCTCCCGGCTTTCGTTGGGACAGCCATGCGGTGCCGCGCCCGACGACGTCGTAGAGGATCGCCCATTCGGGGCCACGATCGCCAGCGCGGGCGCGATAGAAGCTCATCGGGCGGGGGAGGAGCGGATCGAGGCTGGAGGGGGGCGGCGAGAGGTGAGCGGTGAGAGGTGAGGGATGGGACATCGGATCGGGATCGATGTCTTCGGTGCAGCGCATCATCACGAACTGGCCGGGGTAAGCGCCGTTGCCGATCTCGGGGCAGCGAAACCACGTGACGTAGGTGTCAGCGTACAGGCGTTCGATCTCGGTGACTTCGGCGTAGGCGATTTTCATCGCCGCGCGCTCGTGGGGCGCGAGATCGCAATGCGCGGCGATTGGTTGTCACTCTGAGCCGGTGCCCGCGAGCCGCAGTGCGTCACTCGCTCATGCCTTCGGGCCGTCGCGGTATTCGGCGAAGGGGCGGACCTGGTAGGCGAATTCGCCTTTGTGGCGGAGGCCGGCGGTGAGCGCGCCGACGGCGGCGCTCGCGGTATCGATGCTGGTGAAGCACGGGATGCGCTTCTCCGTCGCCGCGCGGCGGATGGCGAAACCGTCGCGGAGGGTCCCGGTGTAGCGGCCCTCCGGCGTGTTGATCACGCAAGACACGGTGCCGTCGTTGATCACGTCCAGGACGTTCGGGTGGCCCTCGGTGAGCCGCTTCGTCACCTGCTCGACCGGGAGACCGAGCGCGGCGATCATGCCGGCCGTGCCTTCCGTCGCGTAGAGGCGGAACTTTGCTTCGTGCAGCTGCTGGATCACCGGTAACATCTGTGTCTTGTGGCGATCGGCGATGCTCAGCAGCACCGCGCCGCCGGGCTTGAGCGCGAGGTCCGCCGACATCAGCGCCTTCGCGAGGGCGGCCGGGAACGTGTGGTCGATGCCCATCACTTCGCCCGTCGACTTCATCTCGGGGCCGAGGTAGGTGTCGACGCCGATCAGCTTCGACATCGAGAACACGGGCGCCTTCACGGCCACGAGATTCTGCCGCGGCCAGAGCCCGCCTTCGTACCCCTGCTCGCGCAACGACTGGCCGATCATGATGTTGACGGCGAGCTGCACCATCGGCACGCCCGTCACCTTCGACAGGAACGGCACGGTGCGCGAGCCGCGCGGGTTCACCTCGATCACGTAGACGTCCGACGCGTCGGGCCGCGCGCGGTCGTTCGAGGGCATGATCACGTACTGCACGTTCATCAGGCCAAGGACGCCGAGACCGTTTCCGATGCGAGTCGTGTAGTCGACGATCACCTCTACTTCGTCAGCGGTGAGGTTAAGGCCGGGATAGACCGCCATCGAGTCGCCGGAGTGGACGCCGGCGCGCTCGATGTGCTCCATGATGCCGGGAATGAGGACGCGCTCGCCGTCGCAGATCGCATCGACCTCGACCTCTTTGCCTTCGAGGTATTTGTCGATGAGGATCGGCTTTCCGTCGGCGACCTCGGCAGCAGCGTGGACGAAGCGGGCAAGTTCCGTCGGGTTCTGGACGATCTCCATCGCCCGCCCGCCGAGGACGTAGCTCGGCCGCACAAGCACCGGGTAGCCAAGCGCCTCAGCGGTGTTGATCGCGTCCTCGACACGGAGCACCGCTGCCCCCGGCGGTTGCGGGATACCGATGCCGTTGAGGAACTCCTCGAACTGGCGGCGATCCTCGGCGAGGTCGATCGTGGCGTGGGACGAGCCTATGATCGGCGAGCCGGCGTTGTGCAGCGGCGCGGCGAGGTTGATCGCGGTCTGGCCGCCGAACTGGACGATCGCGGGCGGCAGATCGCTTGCGTCGTCGCCGGTGGCGGCCTCGTTCTCGATGATGTCGCGGACGGACTCCTCGTCGAGCGGCTCGAAGTAGAGGCGGTCGCTCGTGTCGAAATCGGTCGAGACCGTCTCGGGGTTCGAGTTGGCCATGATCGACGAGTAGCCGGCGCGCTTCAGCGCCCATGCCGCGTGCACCGAGCAATAGTCGAACTCGATGCCCTGGCCGATGCGGATCGGGCCGCTACCGATGACGATGGCCTTCTTGCCGGGCTGCGCGATGGCTTCGTTCTCCTGCTCGTAGGTGCTGTAAAAGTACGGCGTTGCCGCCTCGAACTCGGCGGCGCAGGTGTCGACCATCTTGTACACGGGACGGATGTCCCATTCGTCGCGCAGCGTGCGCACTTGCTCGGGCAGGCGGTCGGCGAGGGTGGCGATCTGCTTGTCGGAGAAGCCCATGCGTTTGGCGGCGCGCATCAGGTCCGGTGCGAGCGGCTCCGAGAGAAGGCGCTTCTCCATGTCGATGATGTTGGCCAGCTTGTGGAGGAACCAGCGATCGACGCCGGTGGCGCGCGAGATGGCGAGCATGTCGCCACCGCGGCGCAGCGCCGCCATGATCGACCAGAGGCGCTCGTCGGTGGCGTGCAGTGGCCGCTCTTCGTGGTTGCCCTGCCACGTCGCGTCTTCCCACATCAGCGAGCGGCCGCCGAACTCGAGTGAGCGTACCGCCTTCTGCAGCGCGCCTTCGAAGCTGCGGTCGATCGCCATCACCTCGCCGGTCGCCTTCATCTGCGTGCCGAGCGTGCGATCACCGAACGAGAACTTGTCGAACGGCCAGCGCGGGATCTTGACGACGACGTAGTCGAGAGCCGGCTCGAACGCCGCCGTCGTCCGCTGCGTCACGGCGTTCGGGATTTGGTCGAGCGTCTTGCCGATCGCGATCTTCGCGGCGACGCGGGCGATCGGGTAGCCGGTCGCCTTGCTTGCCAGCGCCGAGCTGCGGGACACGCGGGGGTTCACCTCGATCACGTAGTAGGGTGGTAGAGAGTCGCCCCGCGGCACTGCCCACGGCGTTGTCTCGGGGTTCGGCGCAAGGGCGAGTTGGACGTTGCAGCCACCCTCGATCGCGAGGCGGGTGATGATTTTGAGCGACGCCGTGCGGAGCATCTGGTACTCCTTGTCGGACAGCGTCTGGCTCGGCGCGACGACGATGCTGTCGCCGGTGTGTACGCCCATTGGGTCGAAGTTTTCCATGTTGCAGACAGTGATGACGTTGCCCGCGCCATCGCGCATCACCTCGTACTCAACCTCTTTCCAGCCGAGGAGCGACTGCTCGACGAGCACCTGCGTGATCGGACTGGCGGCGAGGCCGGTGCCGACGATGCGCTCGTATTCGGCGACGCTGTGAGCGATGCCGCCGCCCGTGCCGCCGAGGGTGTAAGCAGGACGGATGACGGCGGGCAGGCCGATCGCGGCGAGCGCGCTTGCGGCTTCCGTCTCGTTCGTGACGATGCGCGAGTTCGGGGTCGGCTCGCCGATCTCGTCGAGCATCGCCCGGAAGAGCTCGCGGTCCTCGGCAGTGCGTACGGCGGACAGCGGCGTGCCGAGCAGGCGCACGTTGTAGCGATCGAGAACGCCCGCTTCGTGAAGCGCGATCGCCATGTTGAGCCCGGTCTGGCCGCCGAGCGTGGGTAATAGGCCGTCAGGGCGCTCGCGTTCGATGATGCGGGTGATCACATCGACGTCAATGGGCTCGATGTAGACGACGTCCGCGACGCCTTCGTCGGTCATGATAGTCGCCGGGTTCGAGTTGACGAGAACCGAACGCACGCCCTCTTCGCGCATCGCCTTGCAGGCCTGCGTGCCGGCGTAATCGAACTCGGCTGCCTGCCCGATGACGATGGGGCCGGAGCCGATGATGAGGACTTTGTTTGGTTTGATCACGTGTTGTTGGCCGTCAGTCCTCGGTGGTCAGGCATCAGTTTGGTACTTCGGTTTGCAGCCGGCTCTGCGGCGGGCGATCGTGCTGGTGTCGGGCAACAACTAGCCGATGCAGTTGAATTGCAACGAGCAGTGTGCGACGGGCGATACCCAAGCGTCATCGCCGCCTCGTGCGCGACCGGGGACGGCCCTCTCGCTGACCGGGAAGCACGCGCGTGCCACCGAGGTGCCCGGCGACAAGGAAGCCCGCGCCGAACACGGCCGCCATCGCGAACGCGAACGTAATCGGTACGGGCAGGGCGGTCGATGTCAGCATGTAGGCAACGACGACGTTGGCCATCGCGGCGAACAGAAACGCCAGCGCGTATCCGGGCCACTCGGTGATCCAGTCGCCGGACCAGCGCCAGCAGAACGCGCCGAAGAGACCGCCGAGGACGCCCACGACGATCGCGGCGGCAATTCCGGCTAGGCAGACCGAGAGCGCCTTGCCATGGTCCTCGTCCCAGATCAACCAGGGAGCGACGCTCGCGGCAATCAGAAGCGCGGGCGCGGCGCTGAGCGCCATCGCGGCGACGCACTGGCCGCCGTATGCGAGGCGGCTGTAGACGTCGATGCGCTTCATCACCGCGTCCAGCCGAAGTTCTCCGTTCATGCTCCCCTTTGTGTGTGATAGCGCGACATCCAACGCACTTCGCGCGCACCCGCACCACAGACGAAGCGGGCAGGTCCGATGACCTAAGCCATACGAGCGCTCGCTACTCAGACCAGCGGCAGCTCGAAACGAGCTTCCGGATTGTAAATCGGCACCAGCGCACCGATGCTGCTGAGGAAGGTGAGCGCCACTTCGTTGTTCTGCGGCAGACGGCCGCGGATGCGCTTGTAGCCCTTGTCGCGCGCGAATCCAAGCGCGTACTCGGCGAGCGACGTACCGATGCCGCGCCGACGGACCTCGGTAAGCATCCAGACGCCGAGTACGACGGTCTCGGGCTCGAAGGTGTCGAAATCGAGCGCGGCGAAGCCGACGACGTTGCCGTCGATCGTCGCGAGAAATGCGCCGCCCTCGCCGCCCATGCGACTGAGCCACGTGCGCACCTCGTCGGCGGAGAGCGCGTGCTCGAAGGCGACAGGATTCGGTTCCTTGACGACCGCCGCGATGACGGATGCAAGAGCGACGGCATCGTTCATGTTCGCTTGCCGGTACGTTGGCTCGCCCTGCACGTGTGCGTTCGTCATGACGGACCTCCTTGTCGGCTCAGCTCCGCGCCTGCCTCGGACGGAGCGTGTTGTTCTCCGTATTGTAGTGCTCAGCGCGCCGTCTGCACCGCCTGCACGAGATCAATAAATTGCTCGAACAAGTACATGTTGTCGAGGGGTCCGGGCGATGCCTCAGAGTGATACTGGATCGACATCAGCGGCTCGCGCAGGTGCCGCAAGCCCTCGACGGTGCCGTCGTTGACGTTGCGATGACTGACGGTGATGTCGGCGGAAAGGCCGGCATCATCGATCGCATAGCCATGATTCTGCGCGGTGACGTAGACGCGGCCCGTCACCTCGTCGCGCACGGGGTGGTTGGCGCCCCGGTGCCCGAATTTGAGCTTGTACGAGTCGGCGCCGAAGATCGAGCCGAGCACCTGGTGGCCGAGGCAGATGCCCATCAGCGGCGTCTTGCCGATCAGGCCGCGCGTCGTCTCGACGACGTAGCCCAGCTGTGCCGGATCGCCGGGACCGGGAGAGAGGAGCACCCCGTCGGGCCGCAGCGCGAGGATGTCCGCGGCAGAAGTCGCGCACGGAACGACGGTGGGCTGGCAGCCGAGGCGGTGCAGCACGCGGAGGATGTTGTACTTTACGCCGAGGTCGAGGACGACGATGCGCGGCCCGCGCTCTCCCGACTCGCCGCCGGGGTAGTCGTACGGCTTACGCGTGCTCACCCATGGTACGAGATCGGTTGCGCCGTATCGGGGTGATTCCTGCAGGCGAGCGAGCGCCTGCTCCGGTGATTCGTCGTGCGTGACAGTGCCCATCATGACGCCGCCGCTGCGCAGCTTTCGTGTCAACGCACGGGTGTCTACGCCGGCGATGCCCGGGATGTCGTTCTCGAGAAGGTACTGGTGCAGCGTGCGCTTCGAGCGCCAATGGCTTGGCGTAGCGCAATCTTCCCGCACGACGAACGCGCGCACCTGGATCCGCCGCGACTCGACGTCGAACTCGTTGATGCCGTAGTTGCCCTGGAGGGGGTACGTCATCACGAGCACCTGCTCGGCGAACGACGGATCCGTGAGCGCCTCCTGGTAGCCGGTCATCGCCGTGCAAAATACGACTTCGCCGTGTGAGCGCGCGGCCGCGCCGATCGCATCGCCAGAAAATACGGTTCCATCCTCGAGGACGAGCAGCGCCTTAGCCAACGGCGACCTCGCTCTCGTGCACGATGCGGCAGGCGGCGACGGTAGCGACGACTGCGCCGCGAAGCGCCACGCCCGCCAGCGGTGTGTTCTTGCCCTTGGAAACGAACCGCTCCGGTTCGACAACCCATTCCGAGTCGGGATCGAGTACGACGATGTCGGCCGGAGCGCCGACAGCGAGCGTGCCGATGCCCGGCACGTGTTTGTCAAGGGAGAGCGCGCGGACGGCGCCGGCGGTCAGGCGCTCGAGCAGCACAGGCAATGCGATGCGGTCATCGTGAACGAGGCGCATACAGAGCCCGAACGCCGTCTCGAGGCCGCTGATGCCGAAGTCGGCCTCGTCGAACTCACAGAGCTTCTCGGTTTTGGCGTGGGGCGCGTGGTCCGTCGCAATGCAGTCGATCGTGCCGTCGGCGAGGCCGGCGATGCAGGCATCGACGTCGTCTTGCGAGCGCAACGGCGGGTTCACCTTGGCGTTCGTGTCGTAAACCAACTCCCAGCCGCCGCCCGCGCCAAAGGCGACCACTTCGTCCGTGAGCGTCAGGTGGTGCGGCGTCACCTCGGCCGTGACGCGGACGCCGCGGGCCTTCGCTTGCCGGACCGCCTCGACCGCGCCGCGAGTGCTGACGTGGGCGATGTGGACGTGGGCGCCGGTCGCCTCGGCGAGTGCGATATCGCGCGCGACCGGCACCTCCTCGGCGGCCGCGGGTGCGCCGCGGAGACCAGTGCGTGTCGCAACGCGCCCCTCGTGCATGACGGCACTTTTTGCGAGCGAGAGATCTTCGCAGTGATCGATGATCGGCAGCCCGAACGTTGCCGCGTATTCGAGCGCGTGACGCATCAAGGCTGCGTCGTGCACGGGCGCGCCGTCGTCGCTAAAGGCGACGCAGCCGGCCGCCGCGAGATCGCCGAGCTCGGCCAGCTCGACACCGAGCCGGCCGCGGCTGACGGCGCCGATCGGCAGGACGCGGACGTGCGCACGCCGCGATGCCTCGCGCTGTACGTGCTCGATGATCGAGCGGTTATCCATCGCGGGCTCTGTGTTCGGCATCGCGCAAACGGTCGTGAAGCCGCCGCGTGCCGCCGCACGCGTGCAGGACTCGATGTCTTCCTTGTATTCGAGCCCGGGCTCGCGGAGATGCGTGTGCAGGTCCACGAAGCCTGGCGCGACGACGAGGCCGCTGGCATCGATCTCGCGACCGCCGCTCGCCGCATCGATCTTCGCGTCGATTGCAGCGATGACGCCGCCTTCCATTGCGATGTCGCGCAGGGCGTCGAGGCGGCTCGCCGGATCGATGACGCGGCCGCCGCGGATGATGATGCGCTCGCTCATGCCCGGCTCCCCCTGCTTGCCAGCCGCCAGAGTCCGCTCGCGACGGCAGACGGCAACACGACCCACAGCCCGGCGCCGAGCAGCGGGTCGCGGGAGTGCGTGACCCAGACACCACCGATGACGGCCGCAGCAAAAAAGACACCCGAGACGAATGCTACGAAAGCCAGCATCGAGGCGAGCGTGTACTCGATGTGTCTCATGCGACGCCTCGCGCCGACGTCGCGCGCGCGCTTGCGCGCTCTGCGGATGTGGTTTGTGTAAGGAGCCAGAGCACGGCCATGCGTACGGCGACGCCGTTGGCGACCTGCTCCTCAACGCGTGACTGGAGGCCGTGCGCGACCTCGTGGCTGATCTCGACACCCTCGTTCATCGGCCCGGGGTGCATGACGAGCGCGTTCTTGTTTGCGCGCGCCAGGCGATTGGCGTTCACCTGATACAGGCTCGAATACTCGCGCGCGCCGGGGACGAAGCCGCCACCGTGCATGCGTTCAAGTTGCAAGCGAAGCGCCATCACGACGTCCGCGCCTTCGATCGCGCGATCAAGGTTGGTCTCGACGCGCACCGGGGGCAGCAGGCCTTCCATCGCATCGCCGAGGCGAGCGGGCAGCAGCGTGCGGGGCGCGCAGACGACGACTTGCGCGCCGAGCGTCGTCAACGACCACATGTTCGAACGCGCGACGCGGCTGTGGAGGATGTCGCCGACGATGACGACGCGCTTCCCGCGGACGTCGCCCAGCGAGGTGCGCATCGTGTAGAGATCGAGGAGCGCCTGCGTCGGGTGGGCGTGCAGGCCATCGCCGGCATTGACGACGCTGCAGGCTGCCTCGCGCGCGGCGAGATATGGCGCGCCAGAGCGATGGTGCCGCATGATGAGGACATCCGCGCCGACGGCTTGCAGCGTCTTCACCGTGTCGACGAGCGACTCGCCCTTGGTCACGCTGCTGCCGGATGCCGAGACGTTGATGACGTCTGCGCCAAGCACCTTGCCGGCAAGCTCGAATGACGTGCGGGTGCGGGTGCTGTTCTCGTAGAAGAGCGTGACGATGGTCGTGCCGCGCAGCGCGGGCACGCGCGGCACTTCGCGCGAGCGGATCTCCTTCATGGCATCGGTCGTCCGCATCACGAGCTCGAGCTCGTCGGCGGTAAAGTCGTCGAGATCGAGCAAATGGCGCCGCCTCCAGCCGCTCTCGTCGGCCGGTGCCGTCTCGATCGGCGACGGTTCTGCGCGCGTTTCGGTGGTCATCGGGCGACCTCCGCTTCCTCCGGCGTCGCGACGCGCACGTACTCAGCGTCGTCTGCTTCGCGCAGGCGCACCTGCACGTCGTCGCCGCGCTGCGTCGGAATGTTCTTGCCGACGAAGTCTGCGCGTATCGGCAGCTCGCGGTGGCCGCGATCAATCAGCACGGCCAGCTGGATGCGATCGGGACGGCCGTAGTCGATCAGGGCGTCGAGCGCGGCACGGACCGTCCGGCCGGTGTAAAGGACGTCGTCGATGAGGACGACGCGCTTGCCGGCGATCTCCGGAAGTGCGCTGGGCTGGATCTCCACGACGGCGCCGCGCTTCGTGAGGTCGTCTCGGTAGAGGCCGACATCGAGCGTGCCGACGGGCACGTCCTCGCCCTCGAACTCGCGGATGGCGCGGGCGATGCGATGGGCGAGCGGGACACCGCGTGTCAGCATGCCGACGAACACGAGGTTCTCGGTGCCGCGGTTATGCTCGACGATCTCGTGGGCGATGCGGGTAACGGCGCGCCTGATATCGGCATCGGACATGACGGCGGAGTCGCGCATCAAAAAACCTCCGATCCGTGATCACGGATGGAGGTCGCGTCGTCGTATGTGGGTGTGCGCTGCCCGTGGCAGTTCATGTCCGTTCCTTCCCGGCCTCGCAGGACCGGATTAAAGGTGATCGTCGGCTACCGGACTATAGATCGGCGCGGCGCGGTGATCAAGGATGGCTGGAGGAGGGAGGGTGGAACGCCTCGTCCATTCCTCTCGCGCGAGGAGCGTGATCGCGGAGCTCCCAGGAGGCCGGATGAAAGCCCGCGCCCGGCAACGGAATGGAGTGCGCGCGACCGGTGACTTGGGGCCGCGGCTCTGTTCCGGCGGGCTCGACGTCCTCACGCGTCGCGAACAAGATCTGAGGTTCCCCCGGTTTACCGGACAGGTGGTTTCTTGGCGCATCATGCCGCATGCGTCGGTGCGGTGTACAGGCGTTCGTGCTCGACCGGGCTGTGATAGGCGATCCGTGAGTGT
>JBBSDV010000066.1:0-15298 GCA_038240335.1 Dehalococcoidia bacterium | reverse complement strand
CCTCTCGGACTGACCGCCGCGGTGGGCTTGCACGCGTTCGGTCCATCCCGTCTGGTCACGGTCGGTATCGTCGTCGTCGCCGCGTTGTTCGCTGGAGCACCGGCGCTCGCGCATCTCGACGATTCGGCCCGTTTTTACGGCATGAATGCTCAGAGCGATGATCTTGTATCGGCAGTTGATTGGCTCAACACCTCGGGCGAAGAGGGCGGCGTGATCGGCGGAACGCGGGATACGAAGTGGCTCCAGGCCCTCACCGGGCGCTCGGCGTTGCTCTACTTGCGGCGCATCTCGATCACGCGACCGTCGGAGGTCGATCGCGCCATCGCCGCTGAAATGGTGCAGCGGTCGAGCGGAGGCTTCGAAACGGGAGAGTTGCTGGCCACACAGAATGCGGGCGGCGAGGACTACGGCAAGTTGTTCCCCCCCGGCCTCCGCATCGACGCCTACCACCTCGGCATGTACGACCCGGCTGTATCACTCGATGATCGATCGACGCGCGTTCACGTGAGTGCGTTCGGTGCGATCCAGAACGTGCCGCTTGCGGCAATGAACCTCATCGATAATTCCTCGTCGCAGACCACCAACAGCGTCACTCTGCGAACGCGGTTCAGATCTGACGACGCGATGCTGCAAGTGGTGCGCGAGGCGCATGCGGCGACCGGCGACCCGAATAGCGTCGTCGTCGACTACCAGGTGGCTGCGCCTGCGGGCGCCGCCGTCGAATCGTTGAGCATCGCGCTCAAGGGACTGCCGACGCTCGTCATCAAGGCGGGTAGCCCGGAGACGACGTTCGATGTGAGGCGGTTCGACGGCAGCACGATGACCGTGCGGGCGAGCACGGGATGGACGAAGAGCGCGCCGCCCAAGGGAGAGAATGCGTGGCTGACGTGGCGTCGCGTCCGCCTGACGCTGACATTCCCTCCGGGTGAGAGTCGCATCGATGGTCTGCGGCTCTACGATCCCGCTGATCTACTCAAGCAGTACGGCATCCGCTACATCGTCGACCGCAACGGCGACGGCGCGGCTTTCCCGATCATCCGCGACTACGGCTTGAAGGAGGTGTACGGGAATGACGAATATCACGTCTACCAAGCACCTGTCCACTGAGCGTGCCACGACGACGGAGATCCTCGCCGCGATGTCGCGGGTCATGCCGCGCGGCACGCGGGTACTCGTCTTCGGAGGCTACGGCTGCCGGAACCTCGGGGACGAGGCGATCCTCTCCGTCCTGCTCGCGGATCTCCGCTCGATCGGCGCGGTCCCGACTGTCGTCACGGCCGATCGCAATGAAACGAACCGGCTGCACGCCGCAGAGACAGTGGCTGCTGCGCCGGCGCCAATCCTGCGCGCGATGCTCTCGGCCGATGCTGTCCTGATCGGCGGCGGCGGCATCTTCAGTTCGTACATGGGGGCGCGCTCGAAGTTTCTGCCGATCGTCGCGATGGCGGCGAAGCTCGCGCGCAAGACCGTGATGTTTCGCGCCCTCGGCGCCTATGAGACAACACCGCGCGCCGTGGCAGAGGCACTGCGGCTCGCCATGGATCGCGCCGATTTCGTAAGCGTGCGGGACGAAGCTACCGTCGCGGACCTGCGGAAGTTCGGGCTACGGCGAACCCCCCTCCTCGAGGACGATCCGGCGCTCCGTCTGGAGATCGTGCCCTACGCTGGCGAGCGCGCGCCGCGCCAGGTCGGTCTCGCAGTGCGCCGCCTACGGACTCCGCAGTTACAGGCGCGGCTCCGAACTCAGATCATCGAATTGACCAACCGGCTCATTGCGTCGGGGCGTACCCCTCTGTTTCTCCCGTTCTCGGCGCACCCATCGGAGGCGTGCGAGCAGGACGATCGCTACAGTCACGAGATCATCGCTGCATGCGCGCGTCCGGCGGCGTGCCGGGTCGCTGATCCGAACATCTCGCCCGGCGAGATGCTCGGACTCGTCTCGACCCTCGATGCGCTCGTCGCGATGCGGTTTCACGCGATGGTCTTCGGCGCGATCAGTGCCGTGCCCATGGCGGCGCTGGCGTACGACGCCAAGTGCTCGTCATTTCTCGCGCAACGGGGCTTGCCAGCATTGGAGCTCGCACACGTGACCGCAGACGAGATCATCGAAGCGCTTGACGCGACGCGTGCCGCGGACGTCGCCGCATGAAGCGCCTGTACTTCCTTGCGCGCATCGCCGCCAGCGTCATTGCGCTTGGCGTCGTGGTCGCACGCACTGATGTTGGAGCGCTCACACAGACCGCGCGTGCAGCGGAGCCGGTCTGGATTGTGGGCGCGATCGTGATCAATTGCATCGCTGTGTGCGGCAGTACGGCGCTGTGGCGTACGATGCTTGCTCCCGGGGAGGCGCCGTCCTACGCGTCGATGTGCCGAACGTACTTCGCCGGAATGTTCGTAAACAACATCGGCTTCGGCACGACCCTCGGCGATGCGATGCGCGGAGGCGAACTGGTGCGGACGGGGACATCGGGCGGTCATGCGATCGTCACTGTCCTCGCGGAACGGCTGATCAGCCTCGTCGCGCTGTGCTCGCTCGCCTCAGTCGGTGCAATCTACTTCTTCGGAGCGAAGCCGCGGCTCACCGTCGCGATATGGCTCATTTCCCTCGGCGTTCTGGTGCTCGTCGGAGCCGTTGCGCCGCTGGGCAGGCGGGTGGCGACCGTCGCCTGGTTGCCGGCACGGCTTCGCGGCATTGCCGTGGAGACGAGCGACGCGCTTGGCGCGCTGATCCGGCGGCCGCGCGCGTTGATTCTCGGGTTTGGCATCGCGCTCGCGGTGCAGCTCTGCACGGTAGGCGCGGCGGTGTTCGTGATGCGCTCTCTCGGCGTTCGTCTATCCGTCACAGAGGCCGCCGCCGTCGTACCCCTCATCGCGATCTGCGTGTTGTTGCCGATTTCGATTCAGGGTATCGGCGTGCGCGAAGCGACCTACGTGTACTGCTTCGGGCTGATCGGCGTCTCCGAGGGACAGGCTCTCTCCGCGGCGTTGATCTCGTATGGCACGACGCTGTTCGTGTCGCTCATTGGCGCCTGGTTCCTCCTCCACCGCGTCCCGGAGCGAGGGGAAGGCCGCGATGACGCGCCGCACGAGGAAGCATCTGTACCACTGGCGTCCCATCATCGCCGAGCAGCGTAACTGCCGACATCTGCTGTTACGGCTCCTAACTCCGCCTTCCAACCTCCGCTCCAGCTTCCAGCCTCCAGCTTCCAGCTTCCAGCCTCCACCTTCCACCTTCGGCTGTTTCCCAAGCACGTGCTCGCTCGGGGGAAGACGACCCTTCTCGCTACCTCCGTACCTAAGGATCACCCTCCCGCTTCCGGCCGCCCGCTTCCTTCTTCCATCGCCGTACCGGCTGCGAACCGGCGCTGAAGCTCCGGATAGAACCAGCGCTGCAGCACGAGCGCCAGCATCAGCCCGACGACGCAGACGGCGCACCCAACGAAGGCGTCCGTAATGTAATGATTCGCCGTGAACACCACCGCCGCCAGCTGCGCCCACGGCAGCAGCAGCCCAAAGGCGCGTACGAAGCGGTTCTCGACGCTCACGAAGAGCGAACCGCCGATCAGCATCGCCCAGCCGAAGTGCAGGCTCGGTACCGCCGCGTACGGGTTGACGAACGCCGATAGGGACTGTGCCTGGTAGCTCAGGTCGTTGTACTTCTCGATCGTCCCGACGAAGAGATCATTCGGCAACAGCCGCGGCGGCATCACCGGGAACTGGTTGTAGATCACGAGACTGATCGCCCCAGAGAGCAGGAGCGCGTCGCGGGTGATCGTATATTCGTGGCGACGAAAGAAATACAGCCAGAAGCCGATGGCGACGATCAGCGGGAAGTCGAGCCAGAAGTAGATGAAGTTGAACAGATCGATGAGTGGTTGCCGGTGCAGCACGACCTGCTGCAGCCGCGGCTCCCAGAAGATGCCCACTGCACGCTCGAAATCGATGATCGAGTTCGCGTTCGCTAGCGCATCATCGTGGCGATCGACGACCGCTCCCCGCACGAGGAAGTACAGCAGGAACGCCAGCGCCACCAGCAGGAGCTCGAAGGCGTCACGGTACACGCGCCGCCGCTCGACAGCGGCCCCAAGGCGCCGCGTCCAGGAGGGAGCCGGTCGGAGATCGGCGGTCGTGGCCATCGAGGGACATGATATCGACCTGACGTCCGTAGGCCGTCAGCGGCGCTCGGCGCCGGGGTAGGCGCGCCGGGCGGAATCGAGGGCGGCCGGCGGCGGCTCACCCCGGCATCGTGATCGCGGACGAAGAGCGAGCTGGAGGCGCATCGGCGGGAGCGGGAGCGAACGAGCGAGTGCGATCGCACGCGTGCTGATTTTCGCGCCGCGTGACAGAATGCGCAGTACTCGCTCGCGGTTTCGCGTGTGCTGTGGAAAGGGCGCAAATTTCATCGCCATAGTCGTCATAAAAGCCTTGATCCCCTCTGGGGACAGGCGTATGATCCGCCTGTCCTGAGGGTTCCAGTTCGTCTCACACGACCTTTCGTTCGGGGTCGTTATTTTGTCGAAGGCGGGGGCACAGCCGCGTGAGACCGGCGCATCTGTAGGGAGCTTCGCTCGGGCGACTCTATTTCTTTGGAAATCCGTGCACGCTGTTTTTGCGCACCGGACGTATCGTCGGGAGGGATTCTCGTTGCCAGTTGCAGGATGCAGCTTTGACCATCGTCCGCTTCGCTGCCTCCGCACCCAGGCGCGCGTATGACAACGAACGCCGCCAGCACCTGGGCCGCGACGCTCGGGCAGCTCCAGATGACCGTCACGCCTGCCAACTACGAGACATGGCTGCGAGATACCGTCGGCCTTCGCCACGAAGAAGCGGCCTTCGTCGTCGGCGCCCAGACCGATTTTGCGACGGAGTGGCTTACGACGCGCATGCGGCCGCTGATCGCCAAGACGCTCGCCCGCGTGCTCGGCCACGCCATCGATGTCACGTTCGAGGTCGTTCGCCGCGACGAAGCGCCGCCGCCCCTCCTATCACCCGAATTGCCGCCCGCGTCGAGCATCGAGCACGTCCGCCGGCCCGGCATGACGCCGCCGCCCGTCGTCAATCCGGCGCTCACCTTCGATGCCTTCGTCGTCGGTGACGAGAATCGCCTCGCCTACCGCGCCGCTCGCAACACCATCGTCGAACCCGGCATGATGAACCCGCTGCTGCTGATCGGGCCGTCCGGCCTCGGTAAGACCCACCTCCTCAGCGCTATCGCCCAGGAGGCCTACGAGCAGGGTATGTCGGCGATCTACGCACCCGCCGAGCGCTTTGGGAACGACTACGTGCGCGCCCTTGGCGGCAAGCTCGAAGAGTTCCGCCGCCGCTACCGCACCGTCGACCTGCTGCTGATCGACGACGTGCAATTCTTCGAAGGCAAAGAGAAGTTCCAGGAAGAATTCTTCCACACGTTCAACGACCTCCACGCCGCCGGCAAGCAGGTGGTGATCGCCGGTGACCGAATGCCGTCGCAGATGAGCGGCTTGATCGACGCCCTCCGTTCGCGACTCCAATGGGGCCTCGCCGCCGACATCCAGCGCCCGGCGTTCGAGACACGGCTGGCCATCCTCCGCGCCAAGGCCGCTCAGCACGCCCATCGGCTCCCCGACGCCGCGCTCGAACGGATCGCCGAGCGCTGCTGTCCGACCGTACGCGAGCTCGAGGGCTACCTGAACCGCGTGCTCGCCTACGTGCCGCTCGTCGGCGGTAAGGCGACAGCCGAGGTGATCGAACAGGCTCTGTCACCGCTAACGCCGATCACCCACGAAGCGGCGCCGCCCGATGCCGACGATGTGCTGACCGCTGTCTGCCGCCGCATGGCCGTCGAGGTCGGCGACGTGCGCGGCCGCAGCCGCAACCGCGACGTCACGTACGCGCGTCATCTCGCGATGTACGTTCTGCGCGAAGACGCGCATCGGCCCGTCGCGGAGATCGGCCGCATGTTTCTCCGCGACCATAGCACGGTGCTCGCCGGCATCACGCGCATCACGCACGAGCAGACGACACGTCCCGAGACCGCCGCCGACCTTGTCGCCATCCGCGAGGCGCTTGCCGCCTCCGCGATCTCCGTCGCCGCGTCGCGCGCCGGCTAGCCGCGCGACGCTCATCGTCGAAGCGAAGGAGCTGCAACTCCGTTCCCCGACGCAGCTGCAGCTCTTTCGCAACGGCATGACGCCGTCATCACGGCCTCAGCGGCCGCCGCCCGATGTTCTTGAACTTACGCAGCGTCCTCGATCGCCACGATCGACACCTCGCTACCGGAGGCGAAGATCTGCGATGCGCGGGCTAGCAGCGACTGTCGCACGTCGGCCGCTCGCGCAGTGCCGTCGATCCAAACCTTGAGCGTCGCAGCGCGGCCGTCGTAGTCGAGCAGCGCCACATCGCGCACCGCCGGGTGCTCGCCCACCGCCTCGTCGACGACCCGCAGATCCAGCGGCCCGGGCCGGCTGTGGAACTCGAGCCGAAAGCTCGTGACCCCGGTCCCGCCCGCTGGTAGCGGAAACGCGCGCAACGCCGCCAGTTCCGCGTCGTCGGCAGCATCCGCCTGCGCGATCGCGCCCTCAAATGAAGGATCCAGCGTGCCGATCCCCGCTGCCGCGTCTTGCCATTCCTGATCCGGCGAGATCACGCTCGCTTCGGCGTCAATGAACGTGATGCTCGGTGCCTCGATGTGCGTCTCTGCTTGCGATGCGACCAGGGTAGGCCGCATATACACCACGCCGTTGTTCATCGGCGTGCCGGCGAGTTGTGCCCGGCCCGCGCGCACCGTTGCCTCGATCTCGTCGAAGAAGGTGCCGACGGACGCGATCCGCGGCAGCAGCGCCCGAACGGATAGCGTCGCCTCGCCGGCGACTCGCAGCGCGCGCTCCAGTGCGTCGAGGCCGGCGACAAGCTCCGCCTCCACGCCGAGCTTCTCATCGTTGCCGGTCATATCTTCCCTCCGTGTAGCGCGCGTTCGTTGTCCGCAGGTTCTTCTCAGTCACTGCAGTTATCGGCCGCGGAGCACACGGAACAAGCCGCCATACGTCGAAATCGGGGTTTCAATCGGCCGCCTGCTCCAGATGGCCTAAGCAACGTCGTTCGTGATGGAGGCCTCGAGCGGGCGGACCCGTTCCGGATCGGCGATCGGGCGGATCTCGCTGATGATCCCGCGGACGCGAGTGGCGAACTGGGTGCGCGACGCAGGCACGGATGGCGATCAGCAGTGCGGCTAGGCGACTGCCGCTGTCCTTGATGGAACTACGATGCTCGCGACGAAGCCACTTATCGCGAAAAGAAGGCGGGAACAGCGCGAGGGGCCCCAATGATGCCGTAACGACGCAGGCCGGCACTGCTAAGGACAACGCGGTGACAACGGCGATGAGGACGAGTGGACGGGGCACCGCGAGGCCAATCAGGCTCCATACGGCGACGCCAACCGCGTACAAGCCGTAGATGGCGAGCACTGCCCGTGGCCGCTCGCGCGTGGGTGCGCGAGCGCGTACCACATCTCATACAGCTCGCCGCGAGGCCCGGGAGAATCACGGCGAGCAGCACGAACCCGGCGACGCGGTCGGCGGCGGCGGAGCGGGGCACGCTACTCGCCTTCGGCGAGCCAGCCCGCGGCTTCCTTGGCGTGGTAGGTGATGATGATGTCGGCGCCCGCCCGCTTGATCGAGGTGAGGATCTCCATGGCAACGCGGCGGCCGTCGATCCAGCCGTTCGCATCGGCGGCCTTCACCATCGCGTACTCGCCGCTGACGTTGTACGCCGCGATCGGCACGTCGAACTCGTGTCGCGCCTTCGTCAGCACGTCGAGATACGAGAGCGCCGGCTTCACCATCACGATATCGGCGCCCTCGTCGATGTCGTCGCTGATTTCGAGCATCGCCTCCCGGACGTTCGGTGGATCCATCTGGTAGCCGCGGCGGTCGCCGAACTGCGGCGCGCTGTCGGCGGCGACGCGGAACGGGCCGTAGAACGCCGAGGCGTACTTCGCGCTGTACGCCATGATCGGCGTCTCGGTGTAGCCGGCGTCATCGAGATCGTCACGGATAGCGGCGACTCGGCCGTCCATCATGTCGGACGGCGCGACGATGTCGGCGCCGGCGCGTACATGCGAGAGCGCCGTTCGGACGATCAGCTCTACCGAGCGATCGTTGTCGACCGCGCCGTTTGAAATGACCCCGCAGTGGCCGTGGCTCGTGTACTCGCACAGGCAGACGTCGGTGATGACGAGCAGGTTCGGGTCGGCGTGCTTGAACTCGCGAATCGCGTCCTGGACGATGCCGCCGTCGTCGTAGGCCTCGGAGCCCTGCTCGTCCTTCGCCGCCGGCAGCCCGAACAAGAGCACCGCCCGGATGCCGAGCGCGCGCAGCTCCTCCGCCTCCTGGCCAATCTGATCAATTGAAATCTGGTACTGCCCCGGCATCGAGGTGATCTCGTCGCGCACCCCCTGGCCGTGCGTGACGAAGAGTGGGTAGACGAAGTCGGCCGCCGTCAGCCGCGTCTCCGCGACCAGCCGCCGCAGTCCCGCCGACTGCCGCAGCCGTCGGTGCCGAGCGAATTCCCCGCGAGCCATCGTGTCGAGCATGCGGGCAGTGTAGCGCGCTGCGGCGCCGTGGAGGCTGGAAGTCAGAAGCTGGAAGCTGGAGGCGGAAGAATGGAGGATGGAAGCCGGAGGCTGGACCTTGGGCGCCACGAGCGCAGCGGACTGGGGTCGGAAGCCGGCCGCTGGAGGGGAAGTCGGAAGCGGGAAGCTGCGCTTTTCGTTCGTGGATTCCAGTAGTACCCGTTGAGGCCGCGAGCGCGAATCGTCGGCAGATGCACTCCGCTCTAGCGCTACGGAGCACGAAGAGAGGGAGCCATTTCTGGCTCCCTCTTCGTGTGATTGTCGTTGCTGACCGGCTCGTCCACCGATGGATCCAGCCGTCCGCATCCAGATTCCAGCTTTGACGCGCCCTACTCTTCCGGCTCGGGAGCCAAGCCGCGCGGGATCTCGGGTGCTGTCGGCGCCTCGATCTCCGTGCCGAGCACGTCGTCATCGTCGTCCGCGCCGAGCAGATCTTCCGGCGTCGGCTCGTCGATTTCCGCCGGTAGCTCGTCCACGTCGTCGTCGACGATCGCGTCGAGGTCGTCCGGCTCGTCGAGTGGCAGCGTACCCAGCAGGCCGGCGATGCCGTCCTCGTCGTCCTCGAAGAGCTCGTCGCCCTCCTCGAGCTCGAGCGATTCCGGCAGCGGGATCTCCTTGACCGGCGGCGGCGGCAGATCGATCGGCGTCCGCGCCGGGATCAGCTTGCCGATGATCACGTTTTCCTTCAGGCCCATCAGCTTGTCCGTCTGACCGCTGATCGCGGCCTCCGTCAGCACGCGCGTCGTCTCCTGGAAGGAGGCGGCCGCGAGGAAGCTGCTCGTGCTGAGCGACGCCTTGGTGACACCGAGCAGCACCGGCACTGCGGTCGCGGGCTCGCCGCCCTCGGCCAGCACGCGCTCGTTGATCTCTTCGTACTCAAACCGGTCGACGATGTCGTTCGGAAGCAGCGGCGTGTCGCCCGGTGCATCGACGCGCACCTTGCGCAGCATCTGCCGCACGATCACTTCGATGTGCTTGTCATTAATCGTCACACCCTGCGACCGGTACACCTTCTGCACTTCCTCGACGAGGTAGAGCTGGACGGCCTCCGGGCCCATGATGCGCAGAATGTCCTGCGGGTTCAGCGAGCCCTCGGTAAGCTGCTGGCCGGCGCGAATCACGTCGCCGTTCTCGATGCGCAGCCGCGAGGCCGCCGGCACAGCGTACTCCCGCTCCTCGTGCTCTTCGTACACGATGGTGATCCGGTCCTTGCCGACGTTCGAGATGCGGCCGCCGATTCGGGCGACGACATCGCCTTCGAGCACGAGCGGCATGTCCTCGGTCTTCTTCTTGGCGCGGGACTTTGCCTTCGGCTTCTTCTCTTCGACCTCGACGGGCGCATCCTTGCCGGCGGCGAGTTGCGGCAGCCGGGCGAGGATGTCGCCCTGGTTGACCATCTCGTCCTTCTTGACCTGCAACTTCGCGCCCTTCGGAATGTCGTACTCGTCGCTGTAGATTTCCGTGTTCTTCACGCGGATCCGGCGGGCATCGCCGTCCTTGACGATCTCGCCCGTGCCGTCCATTTCCGAGATCAGCGCCTGCCCCTTCGGCACGCGCGCCTCGAACAACTCCTCCACACGCGGCAGACCGCTCGTGATGTCGACGCCGCTCGCCACACCACCGGTGTGGAACGTGCGCATCGTCAGCTGCGTGCCCGGCTCGCCGATCGACTGCGCGGCGACGATGCCCACGGCCTCGCCGAGCGTGACCAGCGAGCCACGCGCCGGACTGCGGCCGTAGCAGTAGCGGCAGATGCCGCGCTTCGCCTGGCACGTCAGCGCCGAACGGACATAGACCCGCTCGAGCTTCAGTTCGTCGACGCGGCCAGCCTTGATTTCGTCGATCTCTTCGTTGAAGGCGACGAGAATGTCGCCCGTCTCCGCGTCCTCGAGGTCCATCGCCGAGTGCCGGCCGATGATTCGCTCCGCGAACGTCTCCAACGCACCGGCGTCCGGCCGCTCGAGCCACACGCCCATACGCGTGCCACAGTCTTCGTGCTGCACGATCACATCCTGCGAAACGTCGATCAGACGCCGCGTCAGGTAGCCGGAGTCGGCCGTCCGCAACGCGGTGTCGGCCAGCCCCTTGCGGGCGCCGTGCGTCGAGATGAAGTACTCGAGCACGGTCAGCCCCTCGCGGAAGCTCGACCGAATCGGCAGGTCGATGATCCGCCCCGACGGGTCGGTCATCAGGCCGCGCATGCCGGCCATCTGGGTGATCTGGCTGATGTTACCTTTGGCTCCCGAGTGGGCCATCGTGTACACCGAGCCGTAATCCTTGAGCTGCTTCTGGATCGTCGACTTCACGTCTTCGGTCGTCCGGCTCCACGCCTCGACCGTCGCGTCGTATCGCTCCTGCTCCGTGATCAGACCGGTATCGTACTCGGAGTCAATCTCCTTGATCGTGTCTTCGGCCTTCTTGATCAGCCCCGCCTTTTCGAGCGGGACACGGAGGTCGTTGACGGCGATCGTGATACCGGACTGCGTCGCATATTCGAAGCCCATCCGCTTGATGTTGTCGACGACGTCCGCCGTGCCTTCGTTGCCGAGCACTTCGTAGCAGCGCGCCACGACGTTCTTCAGCATCTTCCTGTCCTGCGTCTCGTTGATGAAGTCGATGCCGCCCGTGATCGCCGCGGCGACCCCGCTGGGCAGAATCTCGTCGAAGATCAAGCGACCGACCGTCGTCTCGACCATCTCGGTCTGCGTCCGCGCGACGTCCGAGACCTCGGTCGAGTCGTACGCGGCGATCGCCGTGAAGCCGTTCTCGTCGGGACCCGCCGAGGACAGCGCGTCGGTGCTCCCGGTCGGCAGTTGGGTGAGCGCGCGGTGGCGCTTCCCCTCCGGCTTCTCGTACGGCAGCCGCACCTTGATCTTCTGCTGCAGCTTGATGATGCCGAGGTCGTACGCGAAGCGTGCTTCCTGGGCGCTCCCGAACGTGTGATCCGCCTTCTCGTCCTTCGGCGCGTGGGGCAACGGCTGCGTCAGGTAGTAGCAGCCAAGCACCATGTCCAGTGTCGGGGCGATGATCGGCTCACCGGACCCCGGCGAGAGCAAGTTGCGCGTCGAAAGCATGATCTGGCGTGCTTCCGCCACGGCCTCTCGCGAAAGCGGCACGTGCACAGCCATCTGGTCGCCGTCGAAGTCGGCGTTGAACGCCGCGCAGACGAGCGGGTGGATCTGGATCGCACTGCCCTCGATCAGCACCGGCTCGAACGCCTGGATTCCCAGGCGGTGTAGCGTCGGCGCGCGGTTGAGCAGCACCGGCCGCGTGCCGATGACTTCGTCCAGCACGTCCCACACCTCGGGGCGCGCCCGCTCGACGATGCGCTTCGCCGTCTTGATGTTGTGCGCCAGCCCGCGCGAGACGAGCGCGTGCATGACGAACGGCTTGAACAGCTCGAGCGCCATCCGCTTCGGCAGGCCGCACTGGTGCAGCTTCAGCTCCGGCCCGACGACGATGACCGAGCGGCCGGAATAGTCGACCCGCTTGCCCAGCAGGTTCTGGCGGAAGCGCCCCTGCTTGCCCTTGAGCATGTCGCTCAGGCTCTTCAGCTTGTGGTTGCCGGATCCGGCGACCGCGCGACCGCGCCGGCCGTTGTCGATCAGCGAGTCGACGGCCTCCTGCAGCATCCGCTTCTCGTTGCGGATGATGATCTCCGGTGCGCCGAGCTCGAGCAGTCGCTTGAGCCGGTTGTTGCGGTTGATCACGCGCCGGTACAGGTCGTTCAGGTCGCTCGTCGCGAAGCGACCGCCATCGAGCTGCACCATCGGCCGCAGTTCGGGCGGCATCACCGGCAGCACCGTGAATACCATCCACGACGGCTGGTTGCCCGACTTGCGCAGAGATTCGATCACCTTCAGGCGCTTCGTCGCCTTCTTGCGGCGCTGCCCCGACGTCGAGTGGATCTCGCCCTGCATCTTCTCGCGAAGCTTCTCGACGTCGACGCGATCGAGGATCTTGAGCACGGCCTCAGCGCCCATGCCCGCTTCGAAGACGTTGCCGTAGCGGTCGTGCATCTCCTTGAACTTCGTCTCGGTGAGCAGGATCATCTTGTCGTTTTCGGCGGGGTCGATCAGCTCCTCGAGCTCCTGGATGCGCTCCTGGTACTCGGCGTAGACCGCCTCGCGTTCGCCGCCCGCGCGCTCCTGCAGCGGCTTCAGCTCCTCGAAGACCGCCGTCCGCTTCTGGTCGAGCGCCGCGTCCGACATGAGGACCGTGTCCTCGCGCTTCTTCTTTAGTTCGGCCTCGAGTGCGGCGATCCGCTCCTGCGCGATCTTCTTCAGGCCGCTCACCGTGCTCTTCTCGATCACGGTGCCGCGCTCGATGACGAGCGCGTCACCGAGGCGGTAGCCCTTGCGCGCGCTCTTGCCGACCATCTCGCTCAGCTCTTCCTGATACTCGACGGCTTGCTGCATCAACGCGTCGGCTTGCGACGTACGATCTTCCTCGATCTGCGCGAGCTTGCTCTCCTTGTCCTCGCCGATTTGCGTCTCGGCCGCGGACATCTCGTCCTGGAGTTCGGTGACGCGATCGGCGTACTCCTTCTCGCGGCTGCTGGCCTCCGTCTCCATCTCCTCACGCAGCTTGTCGAGGGCGCGCTTCTTTGCGTGCTCGTCGACGCTCGTCACGATGAACTGCGCGAAGTACAGCACCCGCTCCAAAGCGCGCGGCGAGACATCGAGCAACAGCCCGATCCGGCTCGGCGTACCCTTCACGAACCAGATGTGGCTCACCGGGGACGCCAGCTCGATGTGGCCCATCCGCTCGCGGCGCACCTTCGACCGCGCGACCTCGACGCCGCACTTGTCGCAGACGATGCCCTTGTAGCGCACGCGCTTGTACTTGCCGCAGTAGCACTCGAAGTCCTTCGTCGGCCCGAAGATCTTCTCGCAGAAGAGCCCGTCCTTCTCCGGCTTGAGCGTGCGGTAGTTAATCGTTTCCGGCTTCGTCACCTCACCGTACGACCAGGAGCGAATCTGCTCCGGTGATGCCAGGGAGATGCGTACGGCGTTGAAGTCATTTACCTCAAGCACTAATTCTGTCCTCGCCTTCGAACCCTGAGAGGTTGATGCCGAGCTCCGGCATGTTTTCTCCCGTTTCCACGAACTCGACCTGCTGCTCGTCCTCGTTCAGGACCTCCACCGAGAGCCCCAGGCTCTGCAGTTCCTTCACGAGCACCTTGAACGACTCGGGCACACCCGGCTCGAGCACGTCTTCGCCCTTCACGATCGCTTCGTACGCCTTCACCCGGCCGACGATGTCGTCCGACTTCACCGTCAGCAGTTCTTGCAGGATGTGCGCCGCTCCGTACGCTTCGAGCGCCCACACCTCCATCTCGCCGAAGCGCTGGCCACCGAACTGCGCCTTGCCACCCAGCGGCTGCTGCGTGATGAGGGAGTACGGCCCCGTGCTCCGGGCGTGGATCTTGTCCTCGACGAGGTGGACGAGCTTCAGCATGTAGATGTAGCCGACCGTCACTGGCTGGTCGAAACCTTCGCCCGTGCGCCCGTCGATCACCCGCTGCTTGCCCCACGTCGGCGGCGCGAACCCTTCCTTGATCGCGTCGGTCACCTTCTCTTCGATCTTCTCCGGAGCGAGCCCGCGCACGCGCTTGAGCCCGACGACGTTCTCGAGCCAGTAGTCGAGGCAGGCGCGCTTGGCGACGCCGAGCCGCGTCTCGTCGAGCACGTCCCGAGCCTCGAAGCCCTCCTTGTTCAGCCACTGCTCGAACTTCGGCACGTCGAGCTTCTCGTACGCGGCCGTGCCGTTCGAGTTGCCGATTCCCGCCCCCGCGCGGAGCGCACCGGCCTGCTGAGCGAGCCAGGCCCGCCCGAGTTCGTCTTCGATCAGCTTGTCGCTCGCGCCGTCGAATACCGGCGTCACGGCGCGGAACCCGAGCGAGTTCGCCGCCCACCCGAGGTGCGTCTCGAGCACCTGGCCAACGTTCATCCGGCTCGGCACGCCGATTGGGTTCAGGACAATGTCGACGGGCGTTCCGTCCTCGAGGTACGGCATGTCCTCGACCGGCAGGATGCGGGCGACGACGCCCTTGTTGCCGTGGCGCCCCGCCATCTTGTCGCCCTCGGAGACCTTGCGCCGCTGCGCGATCGACACCCGCACCAGCTCGTTGACGCCGGCCGGCAGCTCGTCGTGCGTATCGCGGCGGAAGACCTTGACGTCGATCACCTTGCCCCGCTCGCCGTGCGGCACGCGGAGCGATGTGTCCTTCACCTCGCGCGCCTTCTCGCCGAAGATCGCGCGCAACAGCTTCTCCTCGGCCGTCAACTCCGTCTCGCCCTTCGGCGTGATCTTGCCGACCAGGATGTCGCCGGAGTTCACCTCGGCGCCGATGCGGATGATCCCGTTCTCGTCGAGGTCGCGCAGCGACTCCTCGCCGACGTTTGGGATATCACGTGTGATCTCTTCCGGCCCGAGCTTCGTGTCGCGAGACTCGACCTCGTGCTTCTCGATGTGAATCGACGTGAACTTGTCTTCGCGGACGAGCGCTTCCGACAGGATGATCGCGTCCTCGAAGTTGTAGCCCTGCCACGACATGAAGGCGCAGAGCACGCTCTGGCCAAGCGCCAACTCGCCCTTGCTGGTCGACGAGCTGTCGGCGAGCGCGTCGCCCTTGCGCACACGGTCGCCGCGGCGCACCGTCGGCCGCTGGTTGATGCACGTGCCCTG
>JBBSDV010000065.1:0-15497 GCA_038240335.1 Dehalococcoidia bacterium | reverse complement strand
GGGCGTGTGGCCGCTGGCGGAATCCAGCTTCCAGATACCAGCTCACCGTCATTCCGCCGAAACCTTCGAGAGCAAACCT
Source organism: Dehalococcoidia bacterium (assembly GCA_038240335.1). Taxonomy (GTDB): domain Bacteria; phylum Chloroflexota; class Dehalococcoidia; order DSTF01; family JACRBR01; genus JBBSDV01. The sequence goes on along the minus strand of JBBSDV010000065.1, from coordinate 15,418 downwards.
ACAGCCCGCTCACCGTCAGCCGCGCCATCTTGATCGTCGGGGAGGCGGAACCGGCGCGCCACTGCAGGTCGTTTCCGACCGCCTCGATGTCGTGGAGCATGTCCTTGAGATTGCCGGAAACGTTCACTTCGATCACGGGATATGCGATCTGGCCATTCTCGATCCACAGGCCGGAAGCGCCGCGCGAGAAGTCACCGGTCGTCTGGTTGACGCCGAAGCCCATTAGGTCTGTGAGGTACAGTCCATCCTTGACCGACGCAATCATGTCGACGGGCTCTGTTTCGCCGGCCTCCCAGATCATGTTGCCCGGCCCGATGCCAATCGAGTCGCCGTTGCGCGCCGCACTGCCCGTCGTCCGGCGGCCTGTGCGGCGGGCGTAGTAGCTGTCGAATAGGAAGCGCGCGAATTGACCGTGGTCGACGATGACGTTGCGGCGGCGGCCGACACCCTCGCCATCGAAGGGGCTGGAACCGAGCTGCCCCGGCAGCGTCGCGTCGTCGACGATGCTCACGAGCGGTGATGCGATCGACTTGCCCTCGAAGTCCGTGAGGAAGGTCGAGCGCTTGAAGAGCGCCTCGCCGTTTGCCGCGCCGGCGACGATGCCGAGCAGCGCGCCGGTCATCGTCGGTTCCCACACGACGGGTACTTCGCGCGTCGATACCTTACGACCGCCGAGTTTCCGCACCACGCGCGCCGCCGCCTGCCGGCCGACCTCTTCCGGCGATGCGAGCCGGTGGAACATGCGCTCGGCGCTAAACCAGTAGTCGCTCTGCTTCTTGCCGTCGGCCTCGTCGGCGATGATCGAGACGGCGAAGCTCGCAGCCGTGTACGGAAAGCTTCCGCAGAAGCCGAGCGAGTTCGCCAGCACGATTTGGCCGCGCTCGGCGGCGAACTCGGCCCCCTCGGAGTTCGTGATCCGCGGGTCGAGATCGAATGCGGCCTGTTCGGCACGCATCACGATGTCCTTCATCTCGTCGACCGTCAGCGACTCGATGCGCTCGTCGTACAGCTGCAGGGCGAGCCCGAAGTCGGTCGCGAGATCTTCTTTCGCCGGCAGTCCCGCGAACTCATCCGGCTCGCTGATCTTCGCCAGTTCCACGGCCGTTTCGACGATCTCGTTGAGCGCCTTGGGGGTGAGGTCGGAGGTGTTGCAGACGGCTGTACGCTTGTCCTTGATCACGCGGATCGAAACCGACCGCGATCCCGCCTCGAAGAGCTTCTCTATCTCTTGCTTGCGTACGCTCACGGTCGATTCGATGCCGCTATGAACGAACGCATCGGCCTCGTCGGCGCCGAGGGCGCGTGCCCGGGCGACGATATCGCTGGCAATCGAACGGAGGTCTTCCTGCATCGTTCCTCGTCTCAGACGTAGCGGCGGAGCGGCGGCGGCACGCAGCGCATCAGCACGCCTCGATCCAGCCACTCGAGTATCGGCCGGGCGAACCACACCAAGAGCGCGACCAGGATGCCGAGTCCCGCGCCCATCGCCACATCGGCGGGCCAGTGGATGCCGACGAATACGCGCGCAAACGACATCAGGACCGCGAGCGAGAGCAGCGCCACGCCCCAACGCGCGCGGTACAGCCCGAGTCCCGCTGCCAGCGCGAACGAACCGGTCGAGTGCTCGGACGGAAACGACGCATCCGGCGCATGATCGACGAGCTGCACTACATCGGAGCGCGTGATGAATGGCCGCGGATGCACATAGTAATGCTGGATCACCTTCGCGATGACGATCGACACGATGGCGGCAAGGATCGCCGTGTACACGCCGAGTCGTGTCTCCTCGCGGCTCGCTCCGCGGACGAACCACGACGCGACGACGAGCGCGATGATCACGTAGACCAGGTACTGCGCCGAGAACTTCATCACGTCGTCGATGAAGCCGTTGCGGCCCGCCAGGTCGTTGATCGCGTCGAACAGCGAGCCGTTCATACGGCGGGCTCGTGCGTCACGTTGGAACCAAGCGCTGTTATGCGCCGAATTCGCGTTCCTCCTTCGCGCCGCCGCCGTACTTCGAGAACGCGAACGCACCGACGCCAATCAGGACGACCAGGAACAACAGCTTCTTCATGACGATTCCTTTCCTTCGATCTCCGCGGCCTTCGCCGCCCAACCCGCTCTCACGCGCGGCAGCTCCGCCGCTAGCTCATCGCCGTGCCACCGACGGTCATGCCGCTGATCAGCACCGTCGGCATGCCAACACCGACGGGTACCGATTGCCCATCCTTGCCGCACGTCCAACGTCCGTCACTCAGTTCGAAATCGCTACCGACGGCGGTCACCTTGCGCAACACGTCCGGGCCATTGCCGATCAGATTGACGTTGCGAATCGGTGCGGTCACTTTGCCGCCCTCGATCATATAGCCTTCCGTCACGCTGAACACGAAATCGCCGTTGCTGATGTTCACCTGACCGCCGCTGAACGAGACACAATAGATGCCCCGATCGACGCCCCGGATCACGTCCTCGGGGTTCGACTGGCCGGCCAGCATGTAGGTGTTCGTCATGCGGGGCATCGGATTGTGCCGGAACGATTGCCGGCGTCCGTTGCCTGTCGGCGCGACACCGAAGTGCTTCGTGCTCATCCGGTCCTGGATGTAGCCCCGCAGCACGCCGTTTTCGATCAGCGTGTTGTAGCCGGGCGTGTTGCCTTCGTCATCGATATTGAGGGATCCGCGGCTGTCCGGAATCGTGCCGTCATCGACGACGGTGCACAGCTCCGATGCCACAACATTCCCGATCTGGTCCGTGTAGTTGCTCGTCTTCTTGCGGTTGAAGTCGGCCTCGAGGCCGTGCCCGATCGCCTCGTGCAGCAGGATGCCGCTGTCGCCCGCCGCCAGCACGACGGGGAACGTGCCTGCCGGCGCCTCGATCGCCGACTGCAGGACGACGGCCTGCCGCGCCGCCTCCGCCGCCAGCATCTCCGGCGTGTGCGTCTCGAAGTAGGCCATGCCCATGCGGCCGCCGCCGCCCCAGCGTGCCGTCTGCCGGTTGCCGTCGCGTTCCGACAAGCACGAGACGTTGAACCGCACAAGCGGCTGGACGTCTCCGGTGATGCGGCCGTCGCTCGTAATGATCATGACGTGCTTCACCTCGTCGATGAAGTTGACATCGACGCGCGCGATACTGGCGTCAAACGTGCGCGCGGCGGTATCGGCGCGCCGGATAAAGTCGACTTTTTCGGCCGGCGCAACCGCGACCGTGCTCGCGTCGGGCGAGTAATAGTTCGCCGACTCGAAGTGCATCACGTCGATGGGTTCGGTGCGATCACCGCGGGAAGCGATTCGCGCCGCCGTATCGGCTGCTCGCCGCATCGCATCGCGGCTCAGGTCTTCGCTGTACGCATAGCCGATCGCATCGCCCTGGATCACGCGCACGCCGACACCCTGCGTCGTCGTCCGGCTCGCCGTCTTCACCGCCTGCTGCTCGAACGTGATGTTCGACCCCTGGCGGTGCTCGAAGAACAGTTCCGCGTACTCGCCGCCGCGATTCATCGCGACGCCGAGCAGGTCGGCGCCCGCGGCTGCGTCGATGCTATATCGATCGTTGAAGAATGCCTCCGAAAGGCGAGCGGTGTCAGTCAAGAAGCCTCCGAACGGGCGAGCATCGGCGTCGCAATCATGGTAGCAGCCCCCACCCGACGAGTGGCACCAGCATTATCCCGATGTTGAATGAATCGGCCGGGCGACCGCATGCTGACCAGCGGCAATCGACGGGATGCGCGTGTTCGGCAACGACCCCTGCTTCGTCACTACGAACATGAGGCTCTTGGGCCACACGAGCGCGCCGGCGGCGTCGATCGCCGCGATGAAGCGCGAGCGTGCGAGCGCCCGCCGCAGCGACGACCGCCAGGCCGGCACCGGTCGCTCCGCCGCGACGGCGAGCATAACGGCGGCTTCGAACTGAGTCGCTGCCCGCCGCGGTCGCAGCGCATCTCGCACGCAAAAGCGGAGCCACACCAACGAATCGACGAAATGGAGGTAGCGCATCGACGAGAACTCGAGCCCGACCCAAGCGAACGCAGCTGCGAGCTGCGACGGGCGGTAGATGCGCACGTGGCCGCCCGGCGTGTGCCAGTAGGCCCACGACAATCGCCAGTACAACAGCTCCGTGAAATGCGACGGCACGGCCCCGAGCATCGTGCCGCCGGCGACCAGCACCCGCGCGATCTCCGAGATCGCGCCTGTATCGTCCGGCAGATGCTCCAGCGTCTCGGTGCAAATGACGGCATCGAAGGCCCCATCGCGGAACGGCAGCCGCGACGCGTCGGCGACGACGAAGTCGATCCGCTGCCCGTCGACGCGAGCCCGCGCCGTCCGTAGCGCAGCCGCATCGTAGTCGACGCCGACCGAGAAGCAGCCACGTCGCGCCGCCTCGACGATGTGCCGCCCGTCGCCGCAACCCACGTCGAGCACACGCGACCCGCCTCCGCGCGGCAGCAGCGTCACGTCGATACTCAGTTTTGCGGTTGCAGTTGAAGTCATCGTCTCAACTCAGAGTCGCGAGGGGTTCTTCAAGCAATCGCTGCGCCGGATCGATTGAGATCGTTGCCACTCGTTCGATGGCAGCGCCGCGAGTGTCCACGCGTCCGAACTGGCGACTGGCAAGCGGCGGTAACCTACCGACTACGTCATTTGCATCCCGTCAAGGTGGGCGAGGTCGTTGAGTCGCCAAAGCGCCCGCCGATCGCCCTGCGCTCGCACGGACGTGATCGACGCATTGAAGCAATAGAACGGAAAGTCGCTGCTCAGGCCGAGGATCTCGGCGACGTATGACTGGATGACGCCGCCGTGGCACGCGATCGCCACCTTCTTCGCCGGATTGTCGGCAACAATCTGGTCGATCGCGCGGACGATGCGGGTACGGAAGTGTGCGCTCTTCTCGGTGCCCGGCAAGTTGTCCCAGCGCGGGTCGGCCTCGAACTTTGCCTTGATGTCTCGGTGCGAGACACCCTCCGGCAACGGCGCCGTTGGGTCAATCGACACGCCGCTCATCGGCTCGTTGATCTCCTGCAAGTCGTCGATGACGGTGATCTCATGCTTCGTGATCTTGGCGATCGCCGCGGCAGTGTTATAAGCGCGCTGCAGTGGGCTTGCGTAGATCGCGTCGACTCCGTACGACGCCATCCGCTCGCCGAGGCGGCGCGCCTGCTCCTCGCCCGTCGGCGTCAGTGGCGGGTCGTATTCCGCCGCTCGTCCTTCCTGCCGCGCGACGTTCCCGCCCGATTGCCCGTGTCGAATCAGATAGAGCCGCGCCGCGCTCTTATTGAGCAGCAGCAAGTCCTGGAAGTAGTATGCCATCGGGTCGATCGGCGCGGGGACGGTCGCGGGATTCTGGTCAGCATCGTTCATGCCGCCAAGATAGTCCCGCGCGCGGCTCGGGACAAGCGATTGTTAGGGATGCCTGAGCCGCCGGAGTGATGAAGTATCGCACTCTTCGTTTTCGGCATCGTCTGTCGGCATCGATCGTAGAAATTCGTAAAAGTGGTAGAATGTAGGACAAACTTCATCACGCAGCCATCAGGAGGTCGTCTTGGCGACAGAGGTCGTAATCGTAGAAGCAATCCGCACTGCAATGGGCCGTCGCAACGGCATGTTGTCGGGCACTCATCCCGTCACGCTCGGCGCGAAGGTCGTGCGCGAAGTCGTCGACCGCGCTGGCATCGACCCGGCGCTCGTCGGCGACGTCGTCTTCGGTAACGTCTCGCAGGTCGGCGAGCAGGCAGCGAACATCGGCCGCAACGTCGTCCTCGAAGCCGGCTTCCCGATCGAGGTGCCGGGCACCACCGTTGACCGTCAGTGCGGCTCCGGCCAGCAAGCGATTCACTTCGCCGCGAACCTTATTTCGGCCGGCGTCGTCGACATCGCCATCGGCGGCGGCGTCGAGGTGATGTCGCGCGTACCGATGGGCTCGAACTTCAAGGTGGCGGGCTTCCCCTTCACCGAGCACATGCGCACCGAGTACGATCTCACATCCCAGGGCGTTGCCGCCGACAACATCGCGCGCAAGTACGGGATCACGCGCGAGCAGCTTGACAGGTTCGCGCTCGAGAGCCAGAACCGCGCCAAGGCCGCGCGCGACGCCGGTAAGTTCGAGAAGGAGATCCTCGGCGTCGAGGTCGAGCACGAGGGCGTCAAAGGCATCTTCAAGGTCGACGAGGGCATCCGCGAGAGCACGCTCGAGAAGCTCGGATCGCTGGCGCCGTCGTTCGGCGAGGATGGCCTCCACCACGCCGGGAACTCGAGCCAGATCACGGATGGCGCATCCGCCGTCCTGATGATGTCGGCCGAGAAGGCGAAGGAACTCGGTCTACGCCCGCGGGCGCGCATCGTCGCCCAGGCCGTCGTCGGCTCCGACCCGCACCTCATGCTCACGGGTCCGATTACGGCCACGCCCGCCGTTCTCAAGAAGGCCGGCCTGAAGCTCGAAGACATCGACCGTGTTGAGATCAACGAGGCCTTCGCGGCCGTCGTCCTCGCGTGGGAGAAGGAGCTCGGCTTCGACCTCAAGAAGACCAACGTCAACGGCGGCGCTATCGCCCTTGGCCACCCGCTCGGCTGCACCGGCGCGCGCCTGATGACGTCGCTGTTGCACGAGCTCGAGCGCACCGGTGGCCGCTACGGCCACGAGGTGATGTGCTGCGGCGGCGGCATCGGTACCGCAACGATCATCGAGCGCCTCTAAGTCTCACTCGCGAGAATCATCGGAGCCCGGACACACGTCCGGGCTCCGTTGCGTCTGCGGCGAGCACCTGGCATATCGAGACAAAACTGCGCCCGACGAGCGCATCCTCGCGTTCCTTTCGGCCATCCGCGGCGCGGCGGGTGACGATCGCGACTTCGTGAAGAAGGCGGTGAATTGGGCGCTTCGCAACATCGGCAAGCGCAACCTTCACTGCAACACCGCCGCGATCGAGACGGCCAAAGCGATTCGCCGAGACGGTACGCGCAGCGGCCGTTGGATCGCTGCTGACGCCCTACGTGAATTGCGCGGCGATGCCGTCCCGCGGCGACTCAACGAGCAGCCGCGCCGCCGCGTGGCGCGCCGCTCTTTGAGGCACGCGCCGAAGATCGACCCGGATTACGCCGCTGGGTCGCACCGTTGCCCTTGAGAGAAGCGGTCCTTGGCACAGGCACTCTGCCGAGGTTCTGTGACCGTAATGGGCGCATCGATTACGATTCGCGCATCACAACGGCAGTATCCGGAGGCGACGCATGCCCGACGCACCCAAGTTTGAGACCTCACTCGCTGCCTGGTCAATGCACAGGATGTTCTTCGCCAAGGAGATCGATCAGCTCGGGATGGTTGATCTCGCGCACGATCTTGGCATTGGCGGGCTCGAGTTGGTCAACACATTCTTCCCCTCGCCGCAGTACGCCTACCTGAAGCAACTGCGCAAGCGCGCTGAAGACGCCGAAGTGCAGATCCTCCTGATCATGTGCGACGGCGAGGGCAGCATGTCGGGCCCCGACAAATCGAGCCGCCTGCTCGCCGCGAAGACTCATCACAAGTGGATCGATATCGCCAGCGTGCTCGGCTGCCACGCGATCCGCTGCAACACCGGTGCGCAGGAGGGTGACCCCGACGCGCTCAGTCGCTGCGCCGAGAGCTTCTCCGCACTGCTCGAGTATGCCGACGTGGCAAGGATCGACGTCCTCATCGAAAACCACTGGGGCCTATCGTCCGATCCCGACTGGCTCACGCGCTTGATGAAGACCGTGAACCATCCGCGATTCGGGACGCTGCCCGATTTCGGCAACATCCCGCCAAACGTCGACCGGTACGACGCCGTGCGCAAAATGATGCCCTACGCGAAGGCCGTCAGCGCCAAGTGCTACGACTTCGATGAGGCTGGCAACGAGACGACGATCGACTTCCCGAAGATGATGGAGATTGTCGGCGACGCCGGCTACCGCGGGTGGGTCGGCATCGAGTACGAGGGCGAGCGACTCGGGGAGCGCGACGGGATCGTCGCCTGCAAGAACCTGCTCGAACGATTGCGGCACTGAGACGGCGGGAGGCAGAAGGAACAGAGATGGCACAGCCGCGAATCGCGATCATCGGCGCCGGGTTTATCACGCGCGTTGGCCACCTGCCGGGGTACAAGGCCGCTGGCGCGAACGTCGTCGCAATTTGCGACATCAACCCCGAGCCTGCGAGCATCCTCGCCAAGCAGTACGAGATCGCGACCGTCTACAGCGATTGGCGCGAGATGATCGAGAAGGAGCAACCGGACATCGTCAGCGTCTGCTTGCCGAACATGCTCCATTGCGAACCCGTGCTCTTCGCCCTCGCGGCCGGCGCGCACGTCCTCTGCGAGAAGCCGCTGGCGACGAGCGTCGACCACGCGCGCGAGATGTTCGCCGCTGCCGAAGCCGCGAAGCGCCACCTGATGGCGGCGCAGAACTGGCGCTGGGATGCGGGCTCGACGGCGATTCGCCGTATCGTCGACACGGGTGAGATGGGTGAGATCTACTACGCCGAAGCGACGGCCCTGCGCCGCATGGGCATCCCGACGTGGGGCGTCTTTCACCAGTCACAACTCTCACATGGCGGCGCGCTGCTCGACGTCGGCGTCCACATGCTCGATCTCGCCGTTTGGCTCATGGGCAACCCGGAACCTACGCGCGTCTCCGCCAAGACCGAGGCGAAGTTCGGCAAGCGGCCGGAGATCGCGAAGATGATGCGCGGCGCTTGGGACCCCGCGAAGTTCGACGTTGAGGACTTCGCCGTCGCGCTCGTGCAGTTCGCCAACGGCGCGACGCTCTTGCTCCGCACGTCGTGGGCGACGCACATCGAGGCCGAAACCTTCAACGTGCGCCTCGCCGGTACCGAAGCCGGGGCTACCACCGTGCCGCCGACCGTCTTTCGCAATCACGCGGGAATCCCCGCCGACGAGCATCTGCAGGTGCGCAAGGTCAATTCCTACGAACGCGAGATCGCCCACTGGTTGCGCGTGGTCGACGGCAAGGAGCCACCGCTAGTGAAGCAGGAAGAGACGATCAACGTTCAGCGGATCATCGAGGCGGCGTACCGATCGTCTGCCGAGGGACGCGAGGTCGTCGCATAGCGACCGATCGCGGCGTGCACACCGGTCGGTCGTGATGACCCGCAGCCAGCAACAACCGGATCCGCCGCCGGCTACTTGCCGGCGACGAATGCCGCGTAGAGCGGCTGTTCAAGATCAAGTTCACGGAAGTTGCGCAAGCCGGCGTCGACGGCCATCGATTCGATCTCGTGACGGGTAAAGAATCCGACGCCGTGCCCGCCCTTCGCAATCGCCTGCGGGATCTCGTAGAACAGATCGATGTGCGCGAGCACGGCGTTATAGGCGCCCGTGCAGTCCTCGATGCGCTCGGGTCCGCGAATCTCGGTAATCAGTAGCACACCGTCTTCCTTCAACGCGCGACGGGCGTTTTCGAGCACGATGCGCGCGTCGTCCATCTCGTGCAGCGAGATCTGGGTGTAGATGAAGTCGAACGCGTCTTCGCTCGTCAGATCCTCGCCGCGCATCTCTTCGGCATGGACGTGCTCGCTAAAACCCGCGTCGTCGATTCGCCGCTTCGCCAGCATGATCGACGTCGGATCGGGATCGAGCCCGGTCACCGTGCAGCTGGGAAAGGTGCGAGCGAGCGAGATCAGCCCCGCGCCGGCGCCGCAGCCGAGTTCGAGGATGGTGCCGCCGTCCGCAAGCCGTGCGGTCATCTCCGGCAGCTCCGGCAACAGCACGCTCGGCAGGAAGAGCTCGTACGCGGCCTTGCTGAAGGAGTGGATCGTCTCCACCATCTCCTGACCGTAGTCGGCGAACGGGATGCCCTCGCCGCCGGCGAAGCAGCTCTCGACCCGGTCGGCGATCCGCGATTCGACACCATGGCTCGTCGCGAGTCCGGCGGAATACTGGAAGTCCTCGTCGTCGAGCAGCAGCGCTTCCATGAACGGCGCCATGATGAAGCGCTTGCTTTCGGCGTCGTATTCGAGCAGTTCGCCGGCGAGTGCCGCCTTCGCCCATGCACGTACATAGCGCGCGTCGAGCGACGTGCGCGCCGCCATCTCTTCGAGCGTCAGCCCATTCGGTTCCGAGGTGATCGCGGCGAGGATGCCCAGCTTGAGGCCGTACTGCACCATGCGCAAGCTCGCCGCACCGGCAGCCCAGCCAAAGATCTTGAGCGCCTGATCCTCCTTCGTCACAAATGCGTGCGGCATCACTACCTTGCTCAACTGTATGCTCGTTTCATTCGTCCACGCGAACGCGGCTTTGGGGTAACTCCTACCGACGCATTACACACCACCAGAGTCGGGGGCGACATTGGGCGCGTCAAGTGAGAGCTTCCGCGCCCACACGGCGAACAGCGGGTCGTGCGGCGCGCCGTCGCGCGCGGTGCGGTCCTCAGCCGTGGCGTCGCCGAAACAGCCGGAGTGCCGGAAGTAGGTGCCGACGAGCGCCGCGCGCTCTCGATCATCGAGTGCGCGCCAGATGCGCACCGCCTTCGTCGGGAACATCCTGTTGGAGTAGGTGACGATGAACGGTGCGCCCTCCTTCAACGCGCGTCCGACTTCCCGGAAGATTTCAACAGGCCGCGTCATGTACTGCACCGACACCGTCACCACCGCGCCGTCGAACTCACCATCGCCGTACGGCAACGCGGGATCCTGATTGATGTCTACGACCAGATGCTCCGTAAGTTGGTCGTTCTCTCGCAGCTCCACCTCGTTCATGCCAACGCCGACGAGGCGTACCGGTTCGATCGCCGGCGGTATATGCGACCGGTAGCTGGACATGAGATCGAGGATCGCGGCGTGTGGCGGCAACAACTCCGCATAGAGCTCGCGCACCGCTGCGATCGCATCATCGTCAATGTGCACGAGGAGCCGCGGCTCGACGTAGAACATCGCGTCTGGCGACTCGTCCTCGCGCTCAAAAAACTCTGGCTTGTACGGGGATTCGGTCATGGGCCCATCGTACTCCTGCCCTGATTTCCATGCAGCCGCGTGCGCGAAAAACTGGCGCTTGGCTGTCGGAATCTCGGATTCGGCACGCAGCCTAGCTTAGATGAAGACCTTTGAATGGCTCGCTAATCAGTCTCACTCGTCTTGTCCGTACGCTACTCGCTGGCCTATAGTGAAACGGCGCACAAACGAGGATCATCTTGCTCGAAAACGAAGCGACCGCCGAGATCCAGCACCTAATCCGCGACTACAAGCCGGCGGACGGCGACCTGCTCGGCGCCCTCCACACAGTTCAGCATCACTACGGCTACGTGCCGAAGATCGCGATGCGGGTGGTCGCACGCCAACTGCGGCTAAGCGAGGCGCGTGTCTATGGAGCGGCGACCTTCTATAGCGAGTTCCGCCTGATACCGCCGCCCGAAACGCTGATCAGCTGGTGCAGCGGGCCGGCCTGCCGGCTCAAAAACGGCGAGGGCGTGCGCAAGGTGCTCCAGACCGAACTCGGCATCGGTATGGGCCAGAACACCGACGATGATAAGCTCGGGCTGCACCTCGGGCAGTGCAACGGGACGTGCGAGAACTCAGCGCAGGTGTGGGTGAACGGAGAGGTCGTAGGCCCGCTCACTGCCGCCTCCACCGCCAAGCTCGTGCGCGACCTCAAGCAGAAGGCTGGCATGACGCCAGAGCCACGAGACTAATGGCAGACGCCACTTCTACGCCCTCGTACGATGAATTGCGCGCAGCCGCTGACGTCGCTTGGGCGGCGGTCGAGAAGCCACCGCGACCGCTGTTCGTCGTCTCGATTAACACGTCGTCGATCGCCGCCGGCGCGCGCGAAACACTCGCGGCGCTCGCACGCTTATCGGAGTCCGGCGCAGGATTCGACATCATGCAGACGGGCGACACAGGCTTCGCCTGGGCCGAGCCTGTTGTCGAAGTCCGAAAGCCCGACGGGCAACGCGTTCTGTACGGCAACATTACAGCCGATGCCGTCGACGCGTTCGCATCGTCAGCGGTGAGCGGCATCGATGCCGACCACGCACTCGGCGTTATCGCCGGCAGCGCTCCCGGCCTGCCGATGCTCACCGACCTGGATTGGATGAAGCTACAAACGCGATGGCTCATGTACAACTGCGGCGTCATCGATCCCGACGATGTCGACCACTACCTCGCCCGCGGTGGCTACTCGCAGTTCCTCGCTGCGACGAAGCTCGATCGCGACACGCTGCTCAACGTCGTGAAGGGCTCGACGCTCCGCGGTCACTCCGGCTCGTTCTTCTCGACGGGCATGAAGTGGACCTTCCTCAAGGACGCCAAGACGGAGCCGAAGTACCTCGTCTGCAATGCCGACGAGGGCGACCCGGGTGCCTGGGTAAATCGCGTCGTCATGGAGAGCGATCCCCACATGCTGGTCGAGGGACTGCTCGTCGGCGCATACGCGACCGGCGCGACCTATGCCTGGATCTACATTCGCGACGAGTACCCGCTCGCCATCGAGCGGGTGAATCGCGCGCTCGCGCAGTGTCGTGAGAAGGGGATCATTGGCGCGAACTCGCTCGGAACCGGCGTGAAGTTCGACGCCGAGGTCGTGCGCGGCGCGGGGTCGTACGTGTGCGGCGACGAGACCGGCCTCATTTCCTCTGTCAACGACGAGCGTGGGATGCCGCGGATCAAGCCGCCGTTTCCGGCAGCGAGCGGCGTGCTCGGCATGCCGACGAACGTCAACAACGTCGAGACCTACGCGTGCGTGACCTCGCTCCTGCGCGTCACGCCGGAGACGTACAGCACCGTCGGCACCGAACTCAATCGCGGCACGAAAATGTTCACCGTCTCGGGCAACGTCGCGCGCACAGGCTGCATCGAGGTGCCCTTCGGCACGAAAGTGAGCGATCTGCTCGCATCGGTCGGCGGCATCGCGAACGGCCGCCCGTTCAAGGCGATGCAGCAGGGCGGCCCGCTGTCGGGTTTGCTACCGGCATCGATCGCCGCCGACCTGCCGCTCGAACCCGAGCCGTTTCGGCCGCTCGGCGCGGGCATGGGCGGCGGCGGCATCGTGTTCCTCGACGACACCGCATGCGTCATCGACCTCAACGTCTGGACATCGTGGTTCCTAGAGGCCGAGTCCTGCGGCCGCTGCACGACCTGCCGCGGCGGTAACCAGCGCATGGTCGAAATCCTCGAGCGCACGTCGCGCGGTGAAGGTGCGCCCGACGATCCCGAGCACATCAAATCGCTTGGGGCGTCGATGCAGTTCTCTAACTGCTTCCACGGCACGCTGTCGCCGGTGATCATCAACAACACGATGCAGTTCTTCCGCGACGAGTACGACGCGCACGCCACCGGCCATCGTTGCCCCACGAAGTCTTGCGAAGGCCTGATTCGCTATCGTGTGGCGAACCAGTCTCCCGCCGTCGCAGAGGCGGCGTCCATCTGTCCAACAGATGCGATCGTCCGGGAAAACGGCAATTGGCAGATCGTCGACCTCAAGTGCATCCGTTGCCACGCCTGCAAGGACATCGCGCCTGACGACATCGTCATCGAAGACAAATTTCGGGACGCCATTCCCCTTCGCGTCGTCGACCCCGCTGACGTCGCGCGCGCCGGCGGCTGACGCGACACGCAAGCACCGATTGATGCGAACGCGCCTCGGCAAGAGGCCAGGGCATTGCGGGCTCACCAAGAATGTAGTGCTGCGACTCGTCCGTTAGTCTAATGCGGTGGGGGTTTGGTCAGCGCGTTGATGTCAGTCGCTTGCCGACGATGTTTCGATGACCGAGCAGATACTGCGATGCGGGCATCGCCTTGCCGCCCGGCCCCTGCACCGTAATCACCCCGAGATCACCGTTCGCGGTGGCGACGCAGAATCCGAAACCCAGAAGGGGCGCTTCATCGACACCCGTGAACGTGAAGATCGTGCCCGGGGCGTCTCTGAGAGGCGCGTGCGCGAGCGGGATGCATTCGAGGATGCGCAACGGCTCGCCATCGAGGTAGCTGTAGGCGATCGGCCACGGATGATACGCCCGCACTTTGTGCCACACGTCATCCGCACCGTTGCGAACCCAGTCGATGAGGGCGTCTGACTTCTCGATCTGCGGCGCGTAGGTCGCCGCGGCATCGTCCTGCCGCTCCGCCGTGATCTGCCCCGTTTCGATGCGCGGCAGCACATCCATCAGCAGGTTCGCACCGGCGATTGCGATCCGCTGCGCGAGCGTGCCGGCGGTGTCCTCGGCCTGGATCGCGATGCGCACTCGATCGAACATCGGGCCGGAGTCGAGCGCGAGTTGCACCTGCATGATCGTAGCGCCGGAATACGCGTCGCCGGCAAGAATCGCCGCCGGAATCGGCGCGGCGCCACGCCATCGCGGCAGCAGCGACGCGTGAACGTTAATCACACCGAGCCGCGGCACATCGAGCACCCGCTGTTTGAGGATCTGTCCGTATGCGGCGATGACTCCGATGTCCGGCGCAATGCGCCGCATTTCGTCAACCACCTCCGAGCGGCTGATCGACTTCGGCTGATGCACGTCGAGTCCGTGCTCGAGCGCGAGCGTCTTCACCGGCGGCGGAGACAGCTTTCGGCCCCGGCCGACCGGGCGATCCGGCTGCGTGAACACCGCGACGACCTCGTGCTCGCTCTCCATCAGACGCCGCAGCGACGGCAGCGCGAAGTCCGGGGATCCCATAAACACAACTCGCATGGCGCGAGGATATCACGGCCCTATCGGGACGTGCATACCGCGATGGGTCGTGTGTTCTTTCGAACTCAGTAGTCGTCCGCGACTCGCGAGGGTTACGGTTGCGGCGCGGCGAGAAGCGAGACTGACGGGTTTCGCGGCTGCAGCGTGTTGATGGCCTTGCCTGCGACGGCGTGTCCGTTGACGCGAAAGGTAATCGTCGCGCCTGAAGTGCAGCCGGGAACGGAGTCCGCGCCACCGACGATCATGCTGAACGCCCCCGGATCACTGAATGTCATGAGGGCGGGCGGAATCCCGGCGACCCCGCATCGCGTGTCCCCGATGTATGCCTCGACGATCGACCTCGGCGGCGCGTGCGTACCATCGCCGAGCAGCACGTCGCCCTGGATGCGCGTGCCCGCGGGTGAGGCAACGCTGCCGGCGCTCGCAAACTCGGCATCGAGGGTGAGCACGTGTCCGCTCGCCGGCCATGGCGCTGGTTGCGAGTAAAGCACGCGGCCGTCGCGGAACGTCACGACGTAGACGCGATCTCCCGGTCGCCCACAGCCGTGCATCTCGGCGTCACCGACAACGGTGCGCGTATACGTTCCGGCTGTGCCCGTGTTGTGCGAGAAGTTGCATGCCTCACGCAGTCCGTCGCGCTCCACCTCGATCCACAGAAAGCCGCCCTCGAGCGGCTTGCCATCGATCGTCGCGGTGCCGGAGACCATCACGCGATCCGCGGCGCCAACGACCGCATTCGCAGCCGCCGACCCGAACCGTGGTGCGAGCGT
>JBBSDV010000064.1:0-15600 GCA_038240335.1 Dehalococcoidia bacterium | reverse complement strand
GGCATCCCGCCGCGGCGCGCCTGCCAGGTCGGCGTCGTCTGGGCGCTCACCGATGACGCCGACGTGCAACGCAGCATAGAGGAAGTCGTCAGCAGCATCTTCGAGTAGTGGTGTCGCTGCTTGCTGGACGCTGTCGCTGGTGATATGCGATTTGACGTCGGATCGCGGGGGCGTCGTCGGTGGGGGTCGATCATTAACGGTCGGTCGGATGAACTCTGGCACGCGACCTGCATACCGCGACGATGCGACCAATTGAGCAGCCGACATAATTGCGGATTCCAGAGCGCGTCCATATACTCGATCGCGTTCCCCCGCAATAGCGTCGCCCTGGCGGCATGAGGAGTTCCTAACGAGATGGAAGATGTTGTCATCGTCAGCGGCGTCCGCACACCCATCGGCAAGTTCCAGGGCGCGTATTCGAATCTGTC
This sequence comes from Dehalococcoidia bacterium, assembly GCA_038240335.1. Taxonomy (GTDB): domain Bacteria; phylum Chloroflexota; class Dehalococcoidia; order DSTF01; family JACRBR01; genus JBBSDV01. Next base: position 15,172 of record JBBSDV010000064.1, on the reverse strand, counting down.
CGCCTCTGACCTGGGAGCGATCGCGATCAAGGAAGCCGTCGTGCGCGCCGGCATCGAGCCAGCGCAGGTCGACCACGTGATCCTCGGTTGCGTCGGTCAGGTCGCCGAGGATGGCTATATCTCGCGCCATGCCAGCGTGAAGGCCGGGATGCCGATCGAGACGCCGGCGCTGAGCGTCAACCGCATCTGCGGAAGCGGCCTTGAGGCGATCAATACGGGCGCGCGCTACATCGAGACGGGCGACGCCGAGATCGTCGTTGCCGGCGGCGCAGAGAACATGACCATGATGCCGTACTACGTCCGCCAGGGCCGCAACGGGTACCGGATGGGCAACGGCGTCCTTGAGGACGGCATCCTCCACCTCCTCGGCGATCCGTTCAGCAAGCAGCACATGGGCATCACGGCGGAGAATCTCGCTGAGAAATACGAAGTCTCGCGCGAGACGCAGGACGAATACTCGATGCGCTCGCAGGAGCGCGCCGCGGCCGCCGTCGCATCCGGCAAGTTCAAGGACGAGATCGTGCCGGTGCAGGTGAAGCAGGGCAAAGAGACGGTCACCATCGAGAACGACGAGCACCCGCGCCAGACGACGCCGGAGGCGCTCGCGAAGCTGCGCCCCGCGTTCAAGGAAGGCGGCATGGTGACAGCCGGCAACGCCAGCGGCATCAACGACGGCGCGGCGGCGCTCGTGCTGATGAGTGCGTCGAAGGCGAAGGAACTGGGCGTCAAGCCGCGCATGCGGATCGTCGCCCGCGCCGAGTCCGGCGTCGACCCGTCGATTATGGGCGAGGGACCGATACCGGCGGTGCAGAAGGCACTGAAGAAGGCGAACATGACGATCGACCAGATCGACCTGGTCGAGCTGAACGAGGCATTCGCATCGGTGGCGGCGGCGTGTAGCACGGCGCTGCACCTCGACCCCGAGAAGACGAACGTGAACGGCGGCGCGATCGCGCTGGGGCACCCTGTCGGCGCGACGGGCGCGATTCTGACCGTGAAGCTGATGTACGAGATGGAGCGGCGAAACGCGCGGTACGGGCTCGTCAGCCTCTGCATCGGCGGCGGTCAGGGCATTGCGACGATCTTCGAGCGGCTCTAGGGGTAGTTTGTCGTTCGTAGTTTGTGGGTTGTAGTTCGCGTGCCGTGCACGCGCAGCTGCGACCGGTACGCCGTGAACTTCATTCTCGGATCATGCCATCGTTCGCTCGACGTGAGCGCGACGGGTACGCACGCCATTCCGGAGCAACCTTGAACAACTTCGAGAACGTCGACCTCGGCTGGCAGCCGGAGCCGCTCTGGGATGAGTGGCCGAAAGGCCGCGACACCGAATTCGTGATGTGGCGGATGGAGCAGGCGTTCGTCGACATCGCGAAGGCCGGCCGCCCTGGCAGGATGCTCGATGCGGCGTGCGGCCAGGCGCGGCACGTGCCGGAACTGCACCGTGCGGGGTGGCAGGTGTTCGGCCTCGAGCCTTCGCCGGAAATGATCGTCCGAGCCCGGCACGATGTTGGCGAGGCGGGCGCGCCGCTCGAGCTGTGTCGCGGCATCGGCGAGGTGCTGCCGTTCAAGGACGCGACATTCGATCGCGTCGTCTGCATGTCGTCGCTCGACCATTACGCCGACCCGGCGAAGGGGATGCGCGAGATGTCGCGGGTGCTGCGGCCGGACGGCCGCGTGATCATCGCGGTCGTCAATTATCACGGGCTATCGTGCCGGGCGAGCCGCTTTGTGTACAAGCTGCAGCGCCGATTCAAGCTGGTCCCCGCGGGCAAGCGGCTGCTTTGGGATGACCCGACGATGGGCGAGCACACGTTCGAGGGTAGCGTGCCGGCGATGCAGAAGCTTGCCGGCTCGTCACTGATGCTGGAGGAGACGTACGGCGTCTCGATGCTGTGGGCCTTTCCGGGCTGGTCGAAGGTCGTCGGCGTCTTCCCGGGGCGCATCGCCAGCACGATCATTCGCGGCGTGGACGCGCTCGCGCGGCGCCTTCCCGGCGCCAGCGACTTCGTCGTGACTACATGGCGGAAGGGGAGTTCGTAGTTCGTGAGTTGTAGTTTGTAGTTCAGTTCGACCGCGCTTCGAGCGTGAACGCGCGGCATACAACCCCGACTACCGAACGTCGAGATCGTCCTCCACTTGTACGACAGCATTGGCATGCGCATACTAGACCGGCGCGGGGAAGCGACCCGAAAATACCGTTCGTGAAAAAAAGCACGTTGACCAGCCGAAAGCGCTCGTGATAATATTCTCAATGTTCTGACGGGTGCGAAAGAGGCGTCATGCGCCTGACCCCGGCGGTTCAACTGTTGGGTCTTGGATCGTATATTGCCGTCTGCATTGCCGGCGGCACAATCGGCGGGTACTACCTGGACGGCGCGCTTGGGACGGGGAAGATCCTGACGCTTTCGGGACTGGCGCTGGGGCTCATCGCCGCGTTGTACGGCGGCTATCGCATGCTGATGGACACGATCGCGGATATCAACCGCTGGAACGAGCGCGAGGCGCTCAGGCAGAAGCAGCAGAAGAAATAGCTTGAAGAATCCCAAGACACTCGCCATCGTCATCGGCGTGCTTGTGCTCGTCGGCGTCGGCTTCGTCTTCGTAAAGAGCCCGAAGCCGCTGATCGAGATCAAAGCCGAGACGATCACTGATATCGGGCCATTCCCGCTCGTCAACACGTGGGTGACGTCGACGATGGTCGTGCTCGTGCTGATCATCGTCGCCTTCCTCGCAACGAGGAAGCTCAGCCTGGTCCCCCACGGGCTGCAAAATGTCGTCGAAGCGGTGATGGACGCGATGTACAACATTTGCCTCAGCACGGCTGGCGAGAAGAACGGCCGGCGCTTCTTTCCGGTCGTGATGACGATCTTTACGTTCATTTGGATCGCGAACTGGATGGCGCTGCTGCCGTTCTTCAACGCGATCGGGACGGTCGAGAAGGTGAACGCCGAGGACTTCAAGAGCACCGCCGTGATCTTCAGCAAGTCCGCAGGGCTCAACCTGATCAAGCTCAACGACAAATCCGTCGATTTCGACAAGGACGTGATCAAGAACGTCTGCTCCCAATACACGACGCCGCCGGTTGGCGCCGTTGCAGCGGTGTATGACGCGAAGAGCACGAGCTGCGTCGAGGGCCAGCGCGGCCTCGCCATTGCGGCGAAGCTCGACGGCATGGCGGCGGTCGACACCGGTCAGGTGAACGCGAGCGGCGTCAAGCTGACGAAGACGGAGCAAGCCGAATCGCGGATCAAGACGGCGTGCGGCGACGGCACTGCCGGCGACGAAGCGTACGACCAGTGCCTCGTGCACGCGTCTGAAACCTCGATCGAGCGGCTCAACGAGCAGGACAAGCAGCTGGGCGTGCTCGTGCCGTACTTCCGGAGCATGAACACGGATATCAACTCGCCGCTGTCGATCGCGATCATGGCGATGATCTTCATCGAGTTCTGGGGCATCACGACGCTCGGCGTGTTCAAGTACGCCGGTAAGTTCTTCAACGTCAGCAGCCCGATCGCGTTCTTCGTCGGCATTCTCGAATTCATCGCGGAGCTGGCGCGGATCATCAGTTTCACGTTCCGGCTCTTCGGCAATATGCTGGCGGGCGAGATCCTACTGCTGGTGATGACGTTCCTGGCGCCGTTCGTCGTCGCGCTGCCCTTCTACGGGCTCGAGACGTTCGTCGGCGTCATCCAAGCGTTCGTGTTCGCGATGCTGACGCTGGTGTTCGCGGTGCTCGCGGTAAGCTCGCACGACGACCACGAGGATCACGGCATCGAGGAGCCGGGGCCGGTGCACATCGAGAATATTCCGGCGGGCATCGAGCCGGCGCACTAAGGATCACCGCTGACGCGGTGACGGGGGTTCGGACGGAGCGCGCTCCGCCGTCAATCAGGGAGTTCTCCTCGCGTTGCGGGGATGCAGAGAAACAGGCGAACGCCCGTTGGAGCGGGTGGCAAGTAGGAGGAGTCGAACCAGTGCACATTGAAGCAATCCTGCCGCTGCTCGCGTTTACGGACGCCGGCCTCAAGTACATCGGTGCGGGGATCGCGATCGGCCTCGGCGGTTTCGCCCCGGCGCTCGCGATCGGCATGCTGACGGGCCGGGCGATGGAAGCCCTCGGCCGCAACCCGGAGGCGCAGCCGGTGATCCAGACGAACATGATTCTCGGAATCGCGTTCGCCGAGGCGATCGCGATTTACGCGCTCGTCGTCGCCGTCATGATCGGGTTCGTGTTCTAGCGTCGCGTGCCACTCGCGGGGCAGGTCTTCGGAGCTGTCCGCTGGTCCAACGGGGATCAGCTAACGACGGCTCGTCGTCGAAAGACGGCGGGACATCTCTGATAGAGAGACGAATATGATCCTTCTTGGAATTGCCGACCTCGGCATCAATCTGCCGGTGCTCATTGCGCAGCTGGTGAACTTCACCATCCTGCTCGTGGTGCTGCGGCTGGTCGCCTGGGGGCCGCTGACGAAAATGCTCGATGAGCGGCGCGAGCGCATTCGCGAGAGCCTCTCGGCGGCGGACCAGGCGAAGGCGCAGGTGGCGGAGTCCGAGCGACAGGTGCAGGAGCAGGTCGAAGCGGGTCGTCGCGATGCCCAGAACCTGATCGCCCAGTCGCAAGAGATCGCAGCGCGTATCCAGGCGGACGCGCGAGTGCAGTCCCAAGCCGACGCCGATGCGATGCTCGCGCGCGCCCGCAATGAGATCCAACTCGAGCGCGACACGGCGATCGCCGACCTGCGGAAGGAGTTCGCCGACCTAACGATCTCGGCCGCGGAGAAGGTGATCAACTCGTCGCTGGACCGCAACGCGCACAAACGGCTGATCGACGAGGCTCTGGCGCAGTCGAGCTTCCGGGAGAAGAACTAGCGTGGCATCGAGCGCAGCATCCGCGCGCCGGTACGCAGAGGCGGTGTTCGATCTCGCTTCCGAGACGAACACGCTCGACGTCTGGAGCCAGGATCTGCGCACCGTCGCCGACTTTGTCGGCGAGCATGATGTGGCGGGCATCCTCAACAGCCGCCGCGTGCCGCACGACCAGAAGATGCGCCTGCTCGATGCCGGGATCAAGCAGGATGTCGGGCCGCTGACGATGAACCTCGTCGGCATGCTCGAACAGCGCGGCAAGCTGAGCATCGCGCGCGAGATCCAGACTGTGTTTCAGGAGATGCTCGACGAGCGGCGCGGCGTCGCCCACGCGGTCGTGACGACGGCGGTGCCGCTGAGCGCCGACGAGCAGGGCGCCGTGGCGACGAAGCTTTCGTCGATGACGGGGAAGACGATCGACGTGACGTCGGTGATTGATCCGACGATCATGGGCGGGCTGATCGCGCGGATCGGAGACCAGCTAATCGACGGTAGCACGCGGACGCGGCTCGTGGCGCTGCGGCGGCGGCTTGAGGGTGCGGCGCGGTAGTGCGGCGGAGGTCGGAAGCCCCGATCGGTACAAGGCGAGCGGCGCAACGGGGCGAGGGACAACAAGACACAGGAACGAGCGTATCGGGACGGGATCCCGGAGGTAGGTAATGGCAGCACGGTCGGAAGAGATCGCAAGCATCATCAAGCAGCAGATCCAGCAGTTCGGCACGGATGTCGCTGCGGTGAACGTCGGCACGGTCGTTGAGGCCGGCGACGGCATCGCGCGCATTCACGGTCTCTCGAACGTGGCTGCGAGCGAACTGGTGGAGTTCCCGACCGGCGTCATGGGCCTCGCGCTGAACCTCGAAGAGGACAGCGTCGGCGTCATGGTGCTCGGCTCGTACGACGACATCAAAGAGGGCGACGAAGTCCGTGCTACCGGCCGCATCGTTGAGGTGCCGGTCGGCGATGCTCTGCTCGGCCGCGTTGTCGATGCCCTCGGCCAGCCGATCGACGGCCGCGGCCCGATCGCGACGACGAAGACGCGCCCGGTCGAGCGCATCGCTCCCGACGTGACGACGCGAAAGGGCGTCGATACGCCGGTGCAGACCGGCATCAAGGCGATCGACGGCATGATCCCGATCGGCCGCGGGCAGCGCGAGCTGATCATCGGCGATCGCGGGACCGGCAAGTCGGCGCTGGCGATCGACGCGATCATCAACCAGAAGGGGGGAGACCTCCTCTGCATCTACGTCGGCATCGGGCAAAAGGCCGCGAAGATGGCGCAGACGATGGGCGTGCTGGAGAAGTTCGGCGCGCTTGAGCACACGGTGATGGTGTCCGCCACGGCGGCGGATTCCGCCGCGCTGCAGTACCTCGCTCCGTACTCCGGCTGCGCTATGGCCGAAGAGTGGATGGAGCAGGGCAAGGACGTGCTCATCGTCTACGACGACCTGTCGAAGCACGCGTGGGCCTATCGCCAGGTGTCGCTGCTGCTGCGCCGCCCGCCGGGCCGCGAGGCCTATCCCGGCGACGTGTTCTACCTGCACAGCCGGCTGCTCGAGCGGGCGGCGTCGGTGACGAAGGAGTACGGCGGTGGCTCGATCACGGCGCTGCCGATTATCGAGACGCAGGCCAACGACGTATCGGCCTACATCCCGACGAACGTGATCTCGATCACGGACGGCCAGATCTTTCTCGAGAACGACCTGTTCAACGCCGGCATCCGGCCCGCCATCAACGCGGGCATCTCGGTGTCGCGCGTCGGCACCGCGGCGCAGCGGAAGGCGATGAAGCAGGTTGCGGGTCAGTTGCGCATCGACATGGCGCAGTACCGCGAGCTGCAGGCATTCGCGCAGTTCGGCACGAGCGATCTCGACGCGGCGACGCGCCGCCAGCTCGAGCGTGGCCAGCGCGCGCAGGAGATCCTCAAGCAGCCGCAGTACGAGCCGCTCTCGATGGCGGAGCAGGTCGAGATCTTCTGGTCGCTGAACAATGGCTTTCTCGACGACGTACCGGTCGAGAAAGTGCAGGCGTTCGAGGCGGCGTTTCACAAGTTCATGGCCAGCAACAAGCCGGAGATCGCCGCAAAGCTGATGGACGAGAAGACGATCTCGGACGACAGCGCTGCCGTGCTGAAGACGGCGCTGACGGACTTCAAGAACACAGTTCCTTATTAGGGTGTAGGAGTCGGAGGTCGGAGGCCGGATGGTCACCACTGACGACCGAAGACTGACGACCAGGTAACCAACAAGATGGCAACAGTACGAGAGATTCGGCGGCGCGTGCGCTCTGTCACCTCCATCGCGAAGGTGACGAAGGCGATGGAGCTTGTCGCGGGTTCGAAGATGCGGCGTTCGCAAGCGCGCGCACTCCAGGCGCGCCCGTACGCCGAGAAGATGGCGGAGATCCTCGGCGACCTCGCGAAGCAGCGCGGCGACGACGAAGAGACGCACTCGTTCCTGACGGTGCGGCCGGCAAAGAATTCGCTGCTGCTCTTCCTCGGCCCGAACCGAGGCCTCGCGGGCGGGCTGCCGTCGAACATGAATCGCCGCGCGGCCGCGTTTGCGCTCGAGCAGGAGACGCCGGTGACCTTCGTCACGTCGGGCCGGAAGGGCCGCGACTTTATCGTGCGCACCGGGCAGCCGTTGCTCGCCGACTTCACGATGCCGGACTACCCGACGCTCGCGGACACGCTGCCGATCACGAAGATCATCATCGACGAGTACGAATCGGGACGGATGGATCGCGTCTTCGTGCTGTACCCCCGCTTCATCAACACCGCAGTGCAGTTGCCGGCGGTGCGGCAGATCCTGCCGATCGAGCCGCAGGATGTCGCGGACAAGACCGAGGCGGAGGTCGACTACATCTATGAGCCGAGCGCGGCCGGCGTGCTTGCCGAGCTGCTGCCGCGCTACATCGAGATGACGATCTACCAGGCGATCCTCGAGACCGAAGCGAGCGAGCTTTCTGCGCGCATGGTGGCGATGCGCAACGCGACGGAGGCCGCGAAGGACATGATTTCGACCCTGACGCTCGTCTACAACAAGGCGCGCCAGGAGCAGGTGACGAAGGAACTCCTCGACATCGTCGGCGGTGTCGAGGCGATGAACGCGCGTTAGTTTGTGCTTCGTGGTTTGTCGTTTGTAGTAGGCACGTAACGAAGACAAGCGTGTGATCGGGATCGTTCCCGTGCATGCAACATCGCATATAGCACCGACGAGCCGCGATGGCGGCGTGACAGGGAGAACATCATGGCAATGGCGACAGAGGTTGGGCACGGCAAGGTATCGCAGGTGATCGGCACGGTGGTCGATGTGGAATTTCCGGCGGGACAGCTGCCGGAGCTGTACAACGCGCTTGAGATCGCAGGCGGCCAGGGGACGATCGTCGCGGAAGTGAACGCGCATCTCGGCAACAACTGGGTGCGCGCGCTCGCGATGCAATCGACGGACGGCCTCCGGCGCGGCGCAGACGTTGTTGACACCGGCAAGCCGATCTCGGTGCCGGTTGGGCCGGAGACGTTGGGCCGGCTCTTCAACGTGCTCGGCGAGCCGCTCGACAAGAAAGGCCCGGTCGGCGGCCACACGGCGTCGATTCACCGCAAGCCGCCGTCGTTCGAGGAGCAGGAGACGCAGGTCCAGGTGTTGGAGACCGGCATCAAGGTCGTCGACCTGATTGCGCCCCTGGTGCGCGGCGGCAAGGTCGGCCTGTTCGGCGGCGCCGGCGTCGGCAAGACGGTGCTGATCAAGGAGCTGATTCGCAACATCGCCGCCGAGCACTCCGGCATCTCCGTGTTCACGGGTGTCGGCGAACGCTCGCGCGAGGGCAACGACCTCTGGATCGAGATGGACGAGTCGGGCGTGCTCGACAAGACCGTGCTGGTCTTCGGCCAGATGAACGAACCGCCCGGCGTCCGGCTGCGGGTCGGCCTAACGGGCCTGACGATGGCCGAGTACTTTCGTGACGAGTCGGGGCAGGATGTGCTGCTCTTCATCGACAACATCTACCGCTACACCCTGGCCGGCATGGAAGTGTCGGCGCTGCTCGGCCGCATGCCGTCCGCGGTCGGTTACCAGCCGACGCTGGCGACGGAGATGGGCGAGCTCGAGGAGCGGATCACGACGACGAAGAAGGGCTCGATCACGTCGTTCCAGGCGATCTACGTGCCGGCGGACGACTACACCGACCCCGGCGTCGCGACGACGTTCGGCCACCTAGACGCCGTCGTCGCGCTCGACCGCGGCATCTTCGAGAAGGCGATCTACCCGGCGATGGACCCGCTCGCATCGTCCTCGCGGATCCTGGATCCGAACATCGTCGGACAGGAGCACTTCGACGTCGCGCGCAACGTGCAGCGGGTGCTGCAGCGCTACAAGGACCTGCAGGACATTATCGCCATCCTCGGCGTCGAGGAATTGTCGGACGAGGACAAGCAGACGGTGGCGCGCGCGCGTCGCATCGAGCGCTTTCTCGGCCAGGCGATGTTCATGGGCGAGATCTTCACCGGCATCCCGGGTCAGTACGTCTCGGTGCGCGAAAACGTTCGCGGCTTCAAGGAGATCCTCGAGGGCAAGCACGACAACCTGCCGGAACAGGCCTTCGTCAACGTCGGCACGATCGACGACGCCGTCGCGAAGGCGCAGAAGATGTCGACAATCGAGGGTTGAGGACGACCCACAGATGGCCACAGAGGACACAGAACTGGGCGCGCGGAGTCGCGCGATGAGTGCGATCAGCGAGGTGGCCGAACGCAACTATGCGAGCGCATGGCTCTCGAAGTTGCGTTTTCGTTGAGCGCGATCTTCGATCCTGCAGGTAGATCGCAGCCGGTCGGGAGTGCAGAGAGCGCAGCGCCCTCTGCCGGGGGGTGTCCCCCCGGGAACTCTCTCCTTCCATTAATCTGCACCCGGGTAGGCGAGAGCGACACGGCGAACCAGCGACCAAGCCGGGATGATCCAGGCGATGTGTGACGAAGCGTTAGAAGCAAGTGCCTAGTCAAGGCTGATACGAGATGCCGCTTTCAGTTGAGATCGTGACGGTTGAGAAGACGCTGCTGGAGGAAGACGGCGTCGATGAGGTGATCGCGCCGGGTATCGAGGGCCAGCTGGCCGTCCTGCCGCAGCACGCGCCCTTCATGACGACGCTCGGGCCGGGCGAACTCGTGCTCAAGAAGGGTGGCGAAGAGACGCCATTTGTCGTCACGGGCGGATTCTTCGAGGTTCTCAACGACAAGGTGATCGTCCTCGCCGACGCGGCGGAGCGAGCGGACGAGATCGACGTCGCTCGCGCCGAGCAGGCGCGCGAACGCGCCCGCGTGGCAATCGAACGGCGCGAGGGGATCGAGGATCTGGCGACAATGCAGGCGGCTTTGCAGCGGGCGATGATCCGCCTCCGCGTCGCCGAGAACCGCCGTCGCCGCCGGCCGACGCAGCAGCGGTAGTCGGTCGCTGCGCTAGTTCACGGTTTACAGTTCACAGTTTGTAGTTCTCTCTGCGGTCGCGTTCGCCTCAGCCCCAATGGGCAAGGCCGTGTGGGGCAGCGTCAGGCCGGTCTTGGCCGACTACGAACCGTGAACTTCCGCACTACGAACTCCAAACTGCGAACTACCGTAGCCCGACGAGGGCGTCGAGGCCGACTACCATCTCTTCTCGGCGCATCACCTCGCGAGTAGCGAGGAGGATGCCGGGGATGAATGACTCGCGACCGTTCGAGTCGTGACGGAGCGTTAGCGTTTGGCCGATGCCGCCGAAGATCACCTCCTGGTGGGCGACGAGGCCGGGCAGGCGGACGCTGTGAATCGTAACGCCGTCGACAACCGCCGCGCGCGATCCGGCGATCGTCTGGGTGGAGGGCTCGTTTCGGGCGAAGGGGCGGCCGTCGCGGCCGGCCAGCATTGCCTGCGCGGTGGCAATCGAGGTGCCGGACGGGGCGTCGACCTTCTGGTCGTGGTGCAGCTCGATGATCTCGGCGGAGTCGAAGAACCGCGACGCGATCGCCGCCATGTGCATCAGGAGCACACCGCCGATCGCGAAGTTCGCGGCGATGACGCCGCCGATCTTGCGCTCGCGACACTCTGCGACGAGCGTCGAAACGTAGGCGTCCGAGAGGCTGGATGTGCCGATGACGAGCCGGACGCCGTGTTCGAGCGCGGCCGCCGCCAACACAGGGGTCCATGCGGCGTTCGTGAAGTCGATGACGACGTCGGGCTTGGTCGCCTCGAAGGCCTCGGCCGGGTCGGTGAGCAGCGGGATGGTTGCACCGGACGCGAGCGCCCACGTGCCGGCGCTCGCGAGCTTGTCGACGACACCCACCGGCTCGGCCGACGGATCGGCGGCAAGCGCATCGACGATGGCGCGGCCCATCTTGCCGCCGCCGGACACGAGAACTCGGATAGGCTCGGCCATGCTCTGCTTCCTTTCGTCGATGACGATGCCATCGTCGCGGTGGTCAGTCGCCCGCGTCCACGACTCGCCGATTTGGTTCCTCGCATCGAAGACAAGTCCGGCCTTGGTCGGCGGTTCGCCGTGTCCGCTCGCGCGTACCCGGATACAGTTTCAAGAGTAATAAAGTGCTGGGGGGACACCCCCAGACCCCCGGCAGAGTGCGCTGCGCTCTCTGCACTCCCGCCTGAGCGCACCGAACGCGCCTTCTGGTCGACGACGACAATTCTAACGTTCGTACGCGCATCTACGCCTCGAATAGTCGAGCATCGTAGCGACGAGCGGCCGTTCCGTCGTGCTCTCGTTGACTCCCAACGCTGCGGCGTCTTCGGAGCGTCGATGGCGCTGCGTGTACGCGCCCTCAGTCGATGAGGGCGTCGATGATCTGATCGACGATCGCGTCCGCCTTCGCGCGCATCTCGTCGTCGGTGGCGTCCTGGATCGGATGCGGCACGAAAATGCGGCGGACGTCCGGCAGGCCGAGCGCCTCGGACTGCGCAATCGCCGCATCGACGAACTCTGAGGATGCGATGAAGACCGCGGGCCGGCTGTTCATTTCGAACCAAACGCTGTCGTGCACACTGCACGTTGTGCAGGAGCCTCAATCGGCGAGCGCTTCGATGACGAAGCCGCACTCCTCGGTGATCTGCCGCCGCAGCGCGTCGGGCGCCGGCTTCGTGAATGTCGGCTTCCGGTAGCGCTTGAACGCGACACCGGGCAGCCGCTCGGCCAGCTGCTGCTGCAGCCGGTCGATCAGCACGTTACCGCGCGGCTTGCTGATATCAAGCAGCGCGACTGTGCCGGTGATGCCCTCGGACCGGGCTGCGAGCTCGCGGCGGATCGGGACGCGTTCGTCGGTCGGGTCGAGGATGATCGTTCCCAATGTGTGCCTCCTGTATTCCGTGGTGTTGTACCAGTTCTTAAGGCGGGGCTGTGGGAGGTGAGAGGTGGGAAGTCGGGGATTTGATTGCGGCGGGGGCAGGCGGAGTTGGAAGTTGGGGTCTGGTTGCGGCGGTTGCCCTTCCTTTCGGATCCACGTCCTAGCGTCTGATTTGTGATGTCCGTCATCCAGTTTCCGACATCCCGCCTCAGGCCCGCGCCGCGTGGGCAGGCTAGGGCTGCGCTTGTGAGCCGCTGCCCTGGGGGCGGTTGCCCTGCTCGGCTTTGTAGTCGGGGTCATGACGGCGGGCGAGGACGGCGTTGAGCTCGCCGCCGATGAGCAGCAGGAGATTCGACCAGTAGAGCCAGACGAGCAGGATGATCATCGCCGATAGGGCGCCGTACGTGCGGTTGTAGGAGGCGAAGTTCGAGATATAGACCGCGAACGCGATGGAGGCGATCGCCCAGCCGATGGCGAACAGCAGCGCGCCGGCGGTGATCCACTTGAATTCGTGATCGGTGTTCGGTGCGAGCCAATAGAGAGCCGTAACGGCGGCGGTGACGAGGAGGAACGCGACCGGCAGAGTGAGCCAGTTCCAGACGAGTACGAACTCCGACCGCCAGCCGAGCGCGTGGCCGATGCCGCCGGCCGCGAACTGCCCGGTGCCGATGAGCAGCGCCGCCGCCAGGATGAAGCTGCCGAAAAAGATCGTGAGCGCAATCGCGGTGAGCTTGCGGCGGACGAACCCGCGATCTTCCTTGACGTCGTACGCGCGATTGAGCGCCTTCATTGCCGAGCCGACGGCTGACGAAGCCGACCAGATCGCGCCGACGAGCCCGAAGACGATGGCTCCCGCGCCCTGCGAGTTGACGACCTCCTGCGTGAATGAGCGCAATAGCGACGTGGCATCCTCGGGCATCACGTGCGACGCCTTCTCGACGATCTGGTCCGTCAGATTGCCGACGCCAAAGAGGTTGTCGATGATCGAAGTGAGGCCGGCGAGAAACAGCAGGAACGGGAAGATCGCAAGGATCGAGTGGTAGGCCATCTCGGCGGCGAGGCCCGTGACATCATCGTCGCCGACCTCGCGGATGGTCTCCTTCGCGATGCTGGTGATGTCGAGGCGACCGACTTGCCACTCCGGAAGCTTCTCGAGGATCGCGGCCATTGTGTCTCCTGCGCTGCGGAATCGCGCGCTGTGCCTGCGTTGCGGCTGTCCTAGTCGGCCGTCGCCGCGACCTTGCCGCCATGCTCCGCCCTGCGTCACTGTAGGAGTCAGCGCGTAAAGGATTAGTGAATAGCGTCCGCCGAGAGGGGCGGTTTCGTCGCAGAGCGGCGTGCCAGGCACCTTCGGGGAGCGCGTCCTTCATCGACCGACGGGGCGCGTGTCAGCGCCATGCTGCGGTTTGGGAACGCCCGCGAGCCGTGGGGCGCGCGCCGGGGTGAGTCTGTGCGGTCTTGCGAGGAGCGTCCACCTCGTTCTTCACAACGCTGGTCGGGACGGGCGCTCAAATCGTTATGTAATCGTTTAGCACTTTTCGTGTTTTCGGCCCCGAGCGCCAATTGTCAACTCCTTCGTCCGCATCAACGGATCCGGTGCAAGGTCGATTGTGCGACGGATGCACGTCGAACTTGCAGCACGCGTGTCGCAGGTGGGTCATCACCTCTTCGCCTGTCGCGCTACACTTTTGCACCGGCGGGAGGCGGCGCGATGACAACGACGACGAGTGAAATCGAAGAGAAGGCGCGGGCGGCGAAGCTGGCGGCGCGACGACTGGCGACGCTTTCGACGCAGGTCAAGAATGCCGCGCTCGAAGGCCTCGCCGGGGCGATCACGGCGCACGAAGCGGACATTCTCGCCGCGAATGCGCGTGATCTTGATCGGGGCCGCGAGGAAGGGCTGTCGCCGGCGGTGCTCGACCGACTGACGCTGACGGCCGACCGGCTCGCGGCGATGGCCGCTGACGTCCGCAACGTGGCTTTGCTGCCTGATCCGGTCGGCGAGTCGCTCGAGATGAAGACGTTGCCGAACGGCATGCTCGTCGGCAAGATGCGCGTGCCATTCGGGGTCATCGGTGCGATCTACGAGAACCGGCCGAACGTCACGGTCGACATCGCATCGCTGTGCCTGAAGGCGGGCAGCGCGACGATCCTGCGCGGCGGCAAGGAAGCGCTCGAATCGAACATCGTGCTGGGACGCGTGATCAACGGCGCGTTGGCGACGGCGGGCGTGCCGGAGGGGGCCGTGCAGATCATCGAGTCGAGCGACCGGGCGATCGTGGCGGAGATGCTGCAGATGAAGCAGTACATCGATCTCGTCGTGCCGCGCGGGGGTGAGGAACTGATCCGGTTCGTCGAGAAGAACGCGACGATGCCGGTGCTGATCGGCGGCATCGGCGTATGTCACACGTACGTCGACGCGGCGGCGGACCTGGATAAGGCGCGCGACATCGTCGTGAACGCGAAAACGCGGCGCTACAGCATCTGCAATGCACTGGACACGATCGTCGTGCACGTGGAGGTGGCGGCGCGCTTCCTGCCCGATGTCGCGCGCGCGCTTGGCGAGCATGGGGTTGAGCTGCGATGCGACGGGCGGGCGTACGAGATCCTCGGCGGCGCGAGCGGCGTCGTTCAGGCGACGGAGGACGACTTCGGCAAGGAATGGATCGCGCTGATCGCGTCGATCAAAGTCGTCGATTCATACGACGAGGCGACGGACTTCATCTATCGGTACAGCAGCGGCCATTCGGATGCGATCGTGACGGAGGACTACAGCACGGCGATGCGGTTCCTGCGCGAGGTCGATACGGCGGTGTGCTACGTGAACGCGAGCACGCAATTCACTGACGGCGGCCAGTTCGGGCTGGGCGCCGAGATCATCGACTCGACGCAGAAGTTCCATGCGCGGGGGCCGGTGGGACTGCGGGAGATCTGCACGTACAAGTGGATCGTGTTCGGGACGGGGCAGGTGCGCGCGTAGCGCTCGGTCGCG
>JBBSDV010000063.1:0-15789 GCA_038240335.1 Dehalococcoidia bacterium | reverse complement strand
GGTGATCGGCTGCTCGCCCAACCGCACCAGCTCGATCGCCTGTTGCTGAAACTCTCGTGGGTACCTCGTGGCCATCCTGGACTCCCTTCTCTGTGGCCCTTCGCCAACAGTCTAGGTGTCCGGAAAAGCGGAGTAAGCTCACTTGTACTAGTTCAGCCGAATGATCAACAGCGAATGAGGTACGTTCGTACCGCAGAACGTATGGCGTCAAGCCGCCGAGACACTAGACTCGAAGCATGGCTAATGACTGGCGATATGAGCTTCGGACCGCGCGCGATGCGAGGCATCTCAGTCAGCGACAGCTCGCCGAGCTCGCTGGCCTCTCAAAAGACACCGTTCGCGCTTATGAGGCCGGCCGACGCATGCCGCAGCGGCAGCATCTCATCAAGGCGCTCGACGCACTTAAGCTAGAAGTCAGCCAACGCAACAGCATTCTCAGTTCCGCTGGCCTTCCAATCGAATCCTCACTTCAAATCAACAACCCCGATTTCTTCTTCACTGCCGAACAAGCCCTCGAGGAAGTGCAGCAACACCCCTGGCCCGCATTTGTGAACAACGAGTGGTCAGAAGTGCTTGTCGCCAATGATGTCGCCCAACGACTCTGGGGTGTCGATCTACGCGTGGAGTTCACCGACCCGATCGAGCGCAACCTGCTGAGCCTCGCTAGCACGCCGAAGTTCGCGGAGCGAGTCATCAACTGGGATGAGGCGATCGGAGTTCTCGTCGCAGTGTGGAAGGGTCATCATCGCGGCCCCGAAGATCCCGAAGAGCCGAGTCCATACTTCGCGCAAGTCATGGAACGCTTCCTCAACGGTGATCCGCGCTACATCGCTCGATTCCTCAATCTCTGGCAGAACGTCGAACCCCGCACACCGAAGGTGCGCTGGTGGTATCCCATCGTCTGGAATGAGCCGGACGTCGGAACAATGAAGTTCCGCGGGTTTGCCGGCAACGCCGACGAAGTCAACTGCCTGACATTCAACGACTGGATCCCGACCGACGCCGCTACGTGGAGCGGTTTGGACGCGATCAGCAAGCGCGATCACAAGCCCGCGCGGTGATCGAAACTCTCGATTGGACGCACGCCGGCAGTCGCTCTAAAATCTCATAGTCAGATGCCGCACGGGCATGACCACAAGACTCGTTCGGTCGTTTCGCGAGCAGCGCCCTTGCCCAGATTCAGGTGTGACTGGTAGTCACGACAGATCGGTTGCGAGCCTTCCAAGCTGGATGTTGCGGGTTCGAGCCCCGTCCCCCGCTCCACTGTTTGCGCCGGATCTGCGGCGCCGTTCCATCTTCCAACGGGGGCGCCATGACTGACGACGAGATGGTTGCGCGCGCCGATGCCAACTACTTCGATTCGATGTCCACGCTCGCCCACGCCGGCGATGGCTGCGAGGTGCGGGACGGCGACGGCATGCGGCTCGTGCGATCCAACCTGCCAGTGGCATGGCTGAACATTGCGTTTATCACTCGGCCGCTGCCGGATCCGGCAGCGCAGATCCGGCATGCGATCACTTACTTCGACGCGCACAAGCTCCCGTTCATCGTCCGCGTCCGCGACGGGCTCGATGCCGCCGCCGAACGCGCGATTGAAGCGCAAGGGCTGCACTACACCGACAGCGTGCCCGGCCTCGTGCTTGCGGATATCGCGAAGAACACGCCCGCGGCGCGGGTGCCGAAGGGCCTCGAGATCCACACAGCAAGAGATCGCGCCGCATTCGCCGATCACGTACAGATGGTCGTCGCGGCGTTCGATATGCCGGCATCGCTGGCCGAGCAGTTCTTGTCGCCGCGGCTGCTCGACGTGCTCGACGCCGAGCTGTACGTCGGATACCTCGAGGGCGAGCCGGTCGCCTGCTCGGCGCTGATCGCGACGCAGCGGGTGGCCGGCATCTACAACGTCGGCTGCGTGCCGGAGCATAGGCGGCGAGGGCTCGGTGAGGCGATGACCTGGCATGCCGTGGGTCGCGGCTTCGAGATCGGATGCATCATCGCCAGCCTGCAAGCCTCCGAGATGGGTCGCCCGATCTACGAGCGGATGGGGTTTCGGGTAGCGTCGCAGTACCGGACGTTTGCGCGGTAGTTGTTAGTTTGTAGTTCGTCGTTGTAGTTTGCTGGGTGCTAGTTGCCAGGCGCCAAAGCACCGGTTGTCAATATTCGACGTTGAAGATGTCGACAGCGACCGCGCATCGGGGTAGCGGACAGAAACGCCGCCGCTCTTGAGGAGCGACGGCGCTTCAATTGATCTCCATGCCGTCGGAGACTGCGAACGATGAACTACCTTCGTGCGCCGCTGAAGGTCGTTGTGCGGCGGCGCCGGTTGCCGAAGCCACCGGCGGATGCGCCGCGGCGCGGTGCGCTTGTCGCCGACACTTGCGGCTTGATCTCTTTACCGTCCGGCGTCATCCGCGGCAGCGTGCGGCCGAGGCCGCGCTCGATCTCGCGCCACTTCGGCAGGTCGGCCGGACCGAGAATCGTGATCGCGCTGCCGGAGCGACCCATGCGGCCCGTGCGGCCGACGCGGTGGGTGAAGAGCTCGTGCGTCTCCGGCAGTTCGAAGTTGATGACGCGCGTTACGTGCAGCACATCGAGGCCGCGAGCAGCGACGTTTGTGGCGAGCAGGATCGGGGTCTGGCCCGCGCGGAACTTCTCGATGACGCGATCACGCGCGCCCTGGCTCAGGTTGCCCTGGAGGACGTCGACGCCGTAGCCCATGCGCTCGAGCTTGTCGCCGAGGTTCTTGACGCCGTGCTTGGTGCGGCCGAAGACGAGCGTGGCGCCCTCCTGCGGCTCATCGAGCAGCCGGATCAGAACCTTCAGCTTGTCTTCGCCCCAGACCTCGTAGACGATATGGTCGATGTCAGGCCCCGCGTCGTCTTCGGCGCGCGACGTCTCGATGACGACCGGGTTCTTCAGGTACTTGTTCGAGACTTTGTGGATCCATTCCGGCGTCGTGGCCGAGAAGAGCGCTGTCTGGCGCTCGGCGGGGGTCTGCGAGAGGATGCGCTCGACGTCGGGCGCGAATCCGCGATCGAGCATCTCATCCGCTTCGTCGAGGACGAGGTAGGTGATGCCATCGAGGCGCATCGTGCCGCGAGTCAGGTGGTCGAGTACGCGTCCCGGCGTGCCGACGACGACCTGCGCGCCGCGATAGATGGCGTCCTGCTGCGGTCCGAACGCGCGGCCGCCGAAGATCAGCGTTGTGCGGATGCCGGAACTCTTGCTCAGCTTCTCGAGCACGCCGCCGACCTGCTGCGCGAGTTCGCGTGTCGGGACGAGCACGAGCGCCTGCAGCCACTTGTTCTTGGGGTCGATGCGCTCCATGAGGGGGAGGCCGAACGCCAGCGTCTTGCCGGAGCCGGTGAATGCCTGGCCGAGGACGTCTTTGCCCTCGAGCAGGGGTGGGATGGAGGCGGCCTGGATTTCGGTAGGCGTATCTATCCCCATGACCTCGAGCGCCTTAATGCTCGAAGGCCGAAGGGTGAACTCATAAAACGATGACAAGGGGAACCTTTCGTCAGAAGAATCTAGATCTTCATCAATAGATCTTCTCGACGACCAGTGCGAATGGGAGGTTGAGCTTGTGAGGGAGCGCAAATCGCAGCGGACGCATACTGAAGATGCTCTGTGTTATGTGCATAGTGTACGGTTTTGAAATGGATGGGGGCAAATGAGGGAAGTTCCGTGAGTTTGGTGCGGGAGGGCGATTCCGAGGAGTATGACTGTCGTGAGCGGTGACGCCGTAAACGTCGACCTCGTGCAGGTGACGCTCTTCCCGGTCATCACCTCGAAGACCCGCAGCGGAGTCCCGGGGCAGGCTGGAACCGCTTGGAGACCTTCATCGAGTGGCTGGACGCTGGAGCGGCTGCCGGCGATCCCCTTCGTAAGAAGAGCGTGGAGGGGGGGCGAAGCGACGCACCACGGTCGGCGGCGCCCGTGTCTGAACGACGTCGAAGCCATTTGCCGCCGCGCTCAGATGCGCGTCGGGGTTGATCACATCGAGACCCCGTTCGGGAGCATGCCACGATGAAGGCAACAGAAGTTTCGCGTGCGGTTACGACGGGTATGGACACGGCCTCAGCGCTTGACCTGCGGGTCGATGACGCGGTCGTTCTTCAAGACTCGGACCGGCTCGCTGTGCGCCTGCTCCCTTGCGACGTTCTTGCTCGGGTGGCGCATGTTGCGCATCGCGCAAGCGCCGAGTTCGAAGTTGAGGTCGCTCGTCGGCACGCCGTAACCGATAGCCCGGTCGCTGAGCTTGAGCCTCGGGCGGAGCCGCGCGTCTACGTGCGTGACGGTTTCGCGATCACGCTATGGAGCTACTACGAGCCTGTGCCGCCCGGAGACGTCGCGCCATTCGAGTATGCCCACGCGCTCGAGCGGCTGCACGCCGGCCTGCGGCAGATCGAGTTGACTGCGCCGCACTTCACGGATCGCGTCGCGGAGGCGCAGCGGCTGGTCGGCACCCGCGCCGACACTCCGGAGCTTGCTGACACGGATCGAGAGCTTCTCAGCAACACGTTGCGAAACCTCACGCGCGCGATCGTCGACCGCGGCGCCGACGAGCAGCTACTGCACGGCGAGCCCCATCCGGGCAACTTGCTCAGGACGAAGAAGGGGCTGCTGTTCATAGACCTCGAGACGTGTTGCCGCGGACCCGTCGAGTTCGCCATCGCCCATGCGCCTGAAGAAGTCAGCAAGCACTATCCGGCGGCAAATCAGGATCTGCTACGCGAGTGCCGGATCCTCATGCTTGCGATGATCACAACGTGGCGCTGGGTTCGAGACGACCAATTCCCGAACGGGCGCCAACTGGGCACAGAGTGGCTCGGCCAACTCCGAACAGCGCTCGATCACCACGACACGGGCCGCTCCGACGGCGGTGGATAAGACCCCCAGGCCAGGATGCGTGTCGGGCATCCGCGCTGTACCTCGCGGCGTCGGTGTCGGAACCGACGGAGCGCGATGGACGCTCCGCCGTGATACTCGCATCGCGCGTGGCCGCGAGGGCCGGCGTCGCCGAAATCCTGATCCCGGAGCCCCTGCGGCACCTTCTCGACGGCAAGACCTACGTCTACGCTGATCGCGGCGAAACGCTGCTCAAGGGCTTTGAAGATGCCGTCCGCCTATTCGAAGTCCGGTGGCGCGCGTAACGCTCAGGCCGAACCCTGATTGGTCGACCCGCGACGGCTTCGCTATACTGCCGCAGCCTCGCTGGAGTGAGGTGCTTTCGTGCCGGTGTAGCTCAGTGGTAGAGCAGCTGTTTCGTAAACAGCAGGTCAAGGGTTCGAATCCCCTCGCCGGCCCCATCCAGCTCCTTCCCGACGACGCGCGCCCATCCGGCGCGCGTCGTTGTGTCTCCGTGCGGTGCTCGCCGCGCGAGACTCATCGGCGGCCGTCCAATCGTCGGACTGCCGTCGTATCCTTCATGGCGACGGAGCGGGACGCGTGCAATCGGAGAGACCGGTGCGAACCAGCATCCAGAGATCGAACGGGAAGGCATCGGCAAGGTGGTGGCGCGTCACCGTCGGGCTCGTCGCGGCGACGTCGCTTTCGCTCGTGATCGGCGGCTGCGCCTCGAACGCGGCGGCCCCCGAAGCAACCACTGTCCCATCCGTGACGCCGGCGATCACAGCCGGTGCGCCGGCATCGCGCACCGCCACCCTGACGTCCGTGGCCGATTCGCCCGGAAACCAGACGTCCATAGCGACGCCTCTCGCAGCCACGGCAACGCCGCTCGCAGCTGTCGCGGTAGCGACGGTCGCGCCAGCAACGACAGCGCGGATTGTGACCCACGGCGACCCGTCGCGGCGGGTGGTGGCGCTGACATTCGATGCGGGCGCCGACGCCGGGTATACGGGCGAGATCCTCGATGTCCTGCAGCGCGAGAATGTGCGGGCAACGTTCGGGATCACAGGACTCTGGGCGGAGCACAATCGCGACCTACTGCTGGCGATCGCTGCTCAGGGACACCAGATCATCAACCACACGTACGACCATGCCTCGTTCACCGGCCTCTCAACGGAGAAGCCGCCCCTCACGGCTGCCGAGCGCGCCCTCGAACTTTCGCGCACGGAAGTGACGGTCTATCACCTGACGCAGCGCAGCACGCGACCGTCCTTCCGGCCGCCGTATGGCGATCTCGACGCAAGCGTCGCGCGCGACGCCGCGACGAACGGCTACGACACGATCGTCATGTGGAGCGTCGACACGCAGGGCTGGAAGCACGCCTCCGCGGACGCGATCGTCGAGCGCGGCCTCGCCGGCGCCGAATCGGGGGCGATCTACGTCATGCACGTGGGCGCCGAGTCGCAGGACGCGGTCGCGCTGCCGCGCCTGATCGATGGTCTCCGCGCGGCGGGCTATGCATTCGCCACGATCGACGAGCTACTGCGGTAGCGCAGCGACCATCATGATCGGTTCGCGAATCGCTCCGTTGACCGAGCGCAACACTGCATTGCGCGGATATCGAGGCGGGCATCGGCGTCCCTCGTTCGCGCGTGGACGTGTCCTGATTGCTGGTTCAAACCGGCCGCTCCTATTCCAGCTCTTTGCGTTCCACGGGAAGCGGCGCTCGACGACGCCGCATGAGCCGATGCCACCAGGGGAAGCGGATCGAAGCGTGATCGATATCGGCGCGGACGATCGTCCAGCCGGCGCCGACGCGCTGCCACTCCGATTCCATCACGTACGAGCCGCCGCCATCGAACCGAACCGCGCCGCGACCGCGCTCCTCGTTTGTCGTTAGGTCGATGACGCTGAATCGGCTCGGTGATTGTGGTACGCCGGCGGACTGGCGATTCAGGATCACGAGCGCCTGCGGCGTCATGTACGACGCGAATCTCGCGAGATCGTGGTCGATGCGCGCCTGAGCGTGCGCTTCGACCGTCTCTCGCAGTTCTTTCGCGCCGAGGCCGGCATCGACGAGAACCGCCGTGGTTCCTGACGTGTTCACGCCCCTCGGCCGATCGCCTGCGCGCAGTTCATCCGCTTCCACCACCCTATCCCTCCTCATTCCGCAGCGCGAGGACCCGATCGAGCCCCGCGAGGTCTTTGATAACGCATGGTGATGCCGACGGGAAGCACTCGCGCGCGACGGCGAGCAAGCGGTCGGCCTGTCTGTCGCCGATCTCGGCGGCGAGCACGCCGCCCCGGTTAAGGTGCGCCCCGACAGTCGCGAGCAGCCGTTCGATCAACTCGGTGCCCTTCTCGCCACCGACGAGCGCTTCGCGCGGCTCGTACTCTCGTATCTCGGGCGGAAGGGCGTGCCAATCGCGCGTACTGATGTAGGGGAGATTGGCAATAACGACGTCGAACGCGCCGCCATCGGCTAGCAAATTCCCGGAGCGAAGATCGATCCGATCGTTCACGCCGGCGCGTTGGGCGTTGCGGCGAGCGAGCGTGAGCGCCTGAGGCGAAGCGTCGATTGCCGTCGCGCGCGTGCCATGAGCGTTAACGGCGATGGCGATCGCGATCGCACCCGTACCGGTGCCGACGTCGACGACCCGGGCTTCGGGTCGCGCGACCAGTTCCGAGAGCGCGATCTCCACGAGCAGCTCGGTCTCCGGTCGGGGAATAAGTGCTGCGGGAGTGCACTCGAAATCGATGCCGTAGAACTCGCGGTGATTGGTGATGTACGCGAGGGGCTCGCGGGCGAGGCGGCGCTCGACGAGCACCTCGAACGCCGCGTGCGCATCGGGCGCGAGGTCGTCCGACAACCGGGCGAGGAGATGTGCGCGGCTGATCCGCAGCGCGTAGGCGAGGAGCAACTGGCATTCGAGCCGAGCCTCCGCGCTGGCGATCGGCGCGACGCGCTGCGTGGCGGTGCGCAACGCTTGTGCGATGGTCATTGGCTGGCCTCGGCGAGGGCCACGTGATCGCGTATCGTGCCGCCGGCAACGCAGCCGTCGCCGTGACCAAACAAGACCATGAGGCAGCGTGAACGCCGGGCCCTAACTACATGTCGGAACAGCGAAGCCTGGGAGGCGAGACTCAATGCGAGCGCTGCGTCGGCAGCAGCCCACGCTGCCTGAGGATCGCCTCACGCACCTCTTTGGGCTCTGGGAAGCGATCGGCGCTCTCCGGGTAGTCCCAGATGGCCGACGCTCCGTAGCGGACGCGAAACACGCCATTCGTCGACGGCACAAGCGCGATCTCGCTGAACAGCTCCGGGCGCTGATCGAACAACTCGCGGGCGAGGAAGAACGCGCGACCGCCGAACCGGCACTTAGTGCAGAACTCGATCTCGAGGCGACGGCCCGGTGCCGCGGCGTCAGCGTCATCGGGAGTGGTCAACGAGCGGCCATCGCCGCACCGGCGTCTTCGAGCTGGCGGGCTTCGCTATCGGCGGCGACCGCGTCGATGATCGCATCGATCTCGCCATCCATGATGCGCGGCAGGTTGTGGACGGTCAGACCAATACGATGGTCGGTGAGGCGATCTTGCGGAAAGTTGTACGTGCGGCTCTTCTCCGAACGCTCCCCCGTGCCAACTTGCTGCTTGCGGGCGCCGGCGATCTCGGATGCCTGGGCGTGCTGGTTCAGGTCGAGGAGCCGGGCGCGGAGCACTGCCATCGCCTTGAGGCGATTTTTGAGCTGCGAGCGCTCGTCCTGGCAGACGACGACGAGACCGGTCGGCAGGTGCGTCAGGCGAATGGCCGTCTCGACTTTGTTCACGTTCTGGCCGCCGGCGCCGCCCGAATGGAACTTGTCGATGCGGAGATCCGACTCGTTCACCTGCACCTCGATCTCGTCGGCCTCGGGCAGCACGGCGACGGTGGCCGTCGACGTGTGGATGCGGCCCTGGGCCTCGGTCGCCGGTACGCGCTGGACGCGATGGACGCCGCTCTCGTACTTCAGCCGCGAAAACGCGCCTGTGCCGTGGACTTCGAACACCACTTCCTTGATGCCGCCGATTCCGATCTCGTTCATCGAAATCAATTCGAGCGTCCAATTGCGGCGGTCGGCGTAGCGCGAGTACATCCGGTAGAGATCGGCGGCGAAGAGTGCCGCTTCATCGCCACCGGTGCCGGCGCGCACCTCGACGATGACGTCGCGGTCGTCGCGCGGATCCTTCGGCCGCAGGGCGAGCTTTAATCGCTCTTCCAGCGCCGCCCGGACGGGTGTCAACCGCTCGATCTCATCGCGCGCCATCGCGGCCATCTCGGTATCGCTGTCGCTTAACATGGCGCGCGCGTCATCGAGCGCGCGCGACGCGGCCCTGTACTCGCGGTACAGCGTGACAACCTGATCGATGGACGCACGCTCCTTGGCGAGCGCCTGCAACTGCTCGTAGTCGCCGCTGATCTCCGGCCGCGACATCTCGGCGGTCAGGTCGTCATAGCGCTGCTCTGTTGCTTCGAGACGATCGAACATGGCCCTCACGCGCAGAAACCCCCATCTGCGGGGGTTCCCGTCCTGAAGTCATGGTAGCACCAGCGCGCCTCAAGCTGCAGCAGCGAGAGATAGCGGAACGCATTGAAGGTCGTGCGAGACGCTGCTAGACGTCGGAGGATCCCGGCGCGCCAGTTACGTCCGCCGCCACGTTGGACGGCGACGGCGAGGCGCCGGCCGTACCGGGCGCCGCGTCCGAGGCACCGGGATGCGACGCTCCGCGATCAGCCATCACGGTATCAGCAGCAGGCGCATGCTCGTCGGGCACGACCTGCATCCGTTCCTCGCGCAGTTCGATGCCAATGGGGCGGCGCTCCACTACCGAGTCCCTGCGGACGATCAGACGTTCACGAACGACGATGCGCTTCGTGACTATGATCTCCTCCTCGAGAATCGGGATGGAGAGGGAGCCGTCAGGGAGGGTCTCCACAAGCCCGGAGTCGTGCTGCTCCGTTGCGCCATCGGTCTGTGCGCGCGGGCGACCGAGGAGCTCGTGGACGATCACGGCGTCCGGACCGATCGTCATCACGTCACTCGGTTGGAGCTGTGTCTTCTCGCCGAAGCCGAGCATGCCGGAAGCGGCTTCATACGCCGAGACCGAGCCGTCGGGCCGGAGCAGGATCTTCGTCACCTTGCCGAGCGAGTCGCCACGCTCGTTGAAGACGCCGGTGCCCATGAGATGGATGCCGCAATCGATGAGTTCGCACGCATGGACGTCCGACTGCGAGGGCGTAAGCGCGGACTCGTTCTCGACGATGATCGCTCCTGCACCGATGCTCTGTACGTTGCTCGATCGGAGGAACAGCACGTCGTCGCCCTCGGTAGCGACGAGATAACCGTAAAGCGCGTGCTCGCTTGGCTCGAACAAGAGATCTTGCACGCGGCCGAGGCGACGCGCATCGGCTCGCGTGACGATCGGCAGCGAGATGAGCTCGCTCGCGCTCCGGACGGGATCGGCGGCGCCCTGCTCAGTGTTGGTCATGCGTTGCTTCCTGCGTCGACGGTTCGACGATCTTCGCGGAATATACGACGGGGCGGTGGGTTGCACCCACCGCCCCTGTCGATCGCGTGGCGCTCGTTGCTTACTCTCGGATGCGCGTGGCCGAGCGCTCGTCGAGCTCGTCGACAGCGCGGTCGTTGTACATTCGGTTCGTCGGCGTGAGATCCGGCGTCGACTCGATGTGGTGCTCACGGCGAAAGACGTTCGCCGAGAGACCGAGCACGATGCCGCTCACCAGCCAGACCATGCCATCCTGAAAGTGGTTGACGCTGTTGTCGCCGTTGATGTACCCGAACGCAACTAGCAACCCAATGACGCCTGCCGTAATCGCCAATGCCGCCAGCAGCGTCGCGAGGCTGTTCGCGATCCATGTCTCCGCGTCTTTGACGCCGGTGCTGGCCCGGCCCTGCATCTGCTGTGTCCTTTGCATCTGACTCTCACTTCCCGCGGCGCCCTGTTCAGGGTGTGCCGCCAACTACATCGGGCATCTCCGCCCCTTTCTTGACGAGCACTGGTGCTCGGCTGCCTTTCACTATTGCTTGTGCTCAGTCAAGCGGCCGTAAACATTTTGCTTCGGCGAATCAATTGGACGAATCATCACGAGCTCATTCGAAAGACCGTGACGAAGCAGTCACATGGAGGGCCCCAAGATCCCGCTGCCATTGCCTGTGCGACCGACGCGGGCTCGAGCACCAAGGGCTACCTCAGCGACGAGTTCCCGCACCGACTCGCATGCCGGATGTGTACGACGCATCTTGCACGGGCCAAGAAGCGGCGATAGATTAGCGTCACCCGCACGCCCGACTGGTCGTCGCGAACGCGCGGCGGTACTACTCCTGGAGGTGCCCCATGGGCCGGCCCGTCTTGCGCACGCGACTCTGCGACATCCTCGACATCGAGTACCCGGTAATCCTCGCCGGCATGGGAGGCGTTGCCACCGCCGAGTTGGTTGCAGCGATCTCCGAAGCGGGCGGTCTCGGCATCGTCGGCGCGGCGTCTATGCCACCCGACGAGATCGAGCGGCAAGTGCGGCGCATTCGCGACCTCACCTCAAAACCGTTCGGCGTCGATGTGCTGCTGCCGTCCGGTGTGGCGTCGCCGCGGCAGCCGGCGCCAACCGCGACCGGAGGCGGCGATGCGCCGGCCGCAGCGCCGAAGAGCGCGCGCGAGATGCTGCCCGCGCCCTACCGAGAGTTCATCTCGAATGCGGAGCACGAGTTCGGGCTGCCGCCGAAGGGCGAGGACCAG
This sequence comes from Dehalococcoidia bacterium, assembly GCA_038240335.1. Lineage (GTDB taxonomy): Bacteria > Chloroflexota > Dehalococcoidia > DSTF01 > JACRBR01 > JBBSDV01. The sequence continues at coordinate 4,146 of JBBSDV010000063.1, read as the reverse complement.
GACTGGTCGCAGGGGATGCGCCGCCTGGGCGCCGGTGATTTCTCGAAGCGGCAGGTCGACGCGATTCTCGAGCTGAAGGTGCCGGTCTTCGCGGCGGGGCTCGGTAATCCGGCGCCCCACGCCGAGGCCTTCCACGCGCAGGGGGCGAAGGTGATCGGCCTCGTCGGCAACGTAAAGAACGCGCGCCGGATCGCAGATGGCGGCGCTGACGTCGTCGTCGCGCAGGGTACCGAGGCCGGCGGCCACACTGGGCGCATCGGAACGATGGCGCTCGTGCCGCAGGTGATCGACGCTGTTGCGCCGACGGCGGTCTGCGCCGCGGGCGGCATCGGCGATGGACGCGGCATCGCCGGCGCGCTGGCGATGGGCTGCGACGGCGTCTGGATCGGCACGGCCTTCCTCGTCTCGCGGGAAGCGACATGGCCGGACGTGCTCAAAGAACGAATCATCGCGGCGACCGAGGAGGACACGCGCGTCACGCGACTCTATAGCGGTAAGACGATGCGCAACATCAACAACCCGTTGATCGAGTACTGGGAATCGCAGAAGCTCGACGCGCTGCCAATGGGAATGCAGGGCATCATCTCGGGCGAGATCATGTCGGGGGCGCGGCAGGCCGACAAGCTCGAGTTGCTGATGAATCCGGCCGGCCAGATCTCCGGCATGCTGAAGGCGATGCGACCGGCGAAAGACATCTTCGACGAGATGGTGCGCGACGCGGCGCAGATCATGGCCGAGGGGCTGCCGAACCGCGTACAGGCCTCGATGTAGCCGACGTTCAGCGGGCGGAGTCTCCTTACTGCACCTTTTCCCGTGCGCGGTTGATCGCTTCTCTCGCGCGTTTGACTACACCGGCGCGAACCAACTTTCGACAACATGTATCGGTAGCCGCCGCCGATCGATACACGTTTGCGGCAGCCGCCGACGCTCGGCCCCGCCGTCCCGTCGCTCCGCGTTCGTAACTGGAGTCTCGGCTCCGGTCGCAGCGCTTATTCGCCTGTGAGGTCGGCGATCAGCGTCGGATCGTCCGGCAACAACCCGCTCGCTGGGAGGCGGCGGAGCAAGTCGGCCCACCGCGGATCCCGACGGCACGCCAGCGCGATGTTGCGCTGCGCCTCGGCGAGATCGTGCTCGCGCAGGGCGACGCCGCGCCAGAAGGCGTGCTCGGCGTTGTCGGGCGCAAGGGCGCGCGCTTCATCGAGCTTCGCCAGACCACCATCGAGGTCGCCTCGGCCGATCAGCTCCTGCCCGACGCTGGACGCCGTGTACGAGCGACGCAGAACGAACAGACGGCGCAACTCGACGAGCGGCTCCGGGTGATCCTCGACGCGCAGATCGAGCGGCCGATCATGCCACCAGGGGCGGCCGGTGCCGTGAGCGTTGACGACGAGCATCGCCGCCGACTGGCGGCCGCGGATGTCGCCGCCTTCGCCCTCCGCCGCGTCGAGCGCGGCCAGCATGCGCGTGGCTATGTCGCCGGCCGTCGCGATGTAGGCGGCGAGCATCGCATCCGGCACGGTGTCTCGCTCCATCATGTTCGCCTGCACCGAGACGCCGTCGCCGAGCCGGTGGCCGGCGTACGAGATGCAACGCGATCCGGTGTGCGCGGCCACGCTGCCGCTCGCGTCGATCATCGCGACTTGCCGAAGCGACCGGCCGTCGTCGCCGGCAAGCAGCGCGGCCAAGGCTGCCTCCGCCGTTTTGCCGCCGCGCATGAGACCGAGGCCGAGCGGGCCGTAGCCCGGCTCCGCCATGGCCTGCGTCGCGACCACGCCCACACCAGCCTCGCCCCACGGGACCACGGGGCCGACGGAGAAGAAGTGCGACTGCACGGCGACACCCATCTCGCCCGTCTTCGCGTCACGCGCCACGATCGAGTAGGTCATCGTGCCTCCCCGGCATGAGGTTCTTGCTGCGTCGTTCGTAGTGTAGGCGCGCAGCTACATTGAGCGGCGAAACGGCGATGTGTTGCGGTGGACGAGGCCCCCGCATCGGGGGCCTCGCGTTTTGCTGGACTCACCAATCCAAGGTGCGTTCTCGCATGTCCGAACCTACGCAGAAGCGGCGACCGCCTCATCGGCATCGCCCTCGTGGAACTGGTGCGCGGAGTGGCCGTCGTAGTCCATGCCGTAGATCCGCTTGAAATCGGCTATGGCCGCAAGTGCCTTCTTGCCATGCGGACTCGCCGCCATCTCCCCCTCCTCGCCGGGAATCGGCGAGAACGAGTGGAGAACGATGTTCTCGAGAAGCTGGCCAAGGGTGACTCCCTTGAACTCCGCCAAACCCTTGAGCACCTGGACCATCTTCTTCTCCATGCGAACGCCCAGTTGCACGCGTTCCACACTGATGGGTTTTACTGTCTCTACCATTGGCGTCTGTCCTTTGAATGCCTTCCGTCGGTTGGTCGGTGGGAGTCCCGGTACATATGTACCATGGTACCCAGGTAACTATCAACTCCTATGAATGGCTCCTAGAAACGACGTTTCCCGACACGAGATTTGTGCTGCGTCGCCATTCGCGCGCGGCGTCCGCGAGGCTACATGCGGCGGCGGATCACTGTGGCCGCGCCAGCGAGAGTGGCGAGCAGCAGAACGGCGAGCACGGCGATGATCGCGATCGTTGTCGGCGAGGTGCCGCCGTCGCTCTTCGGACTGGCGGTCGCGGCAATCGTCGGCGCGGCGGCCGGCGTCGACGCGGCGCGCGCCTCTTGCGTGGATTGCGGCGTCGTTACGGCGGCCACGCGCGGCTTGAGGCCGACGGAGGCGCGCCAGGCGTTGTCGAGACCAAGTTGGTCGAAGCCGTACACCTTCTGGAACGCGGCGTCGGCCGTGGAACCATCCTTGAACGTGGCCAGCAGTTCGGCGAACTGGTCTGTGCCGTACGTGTCAATAAGGAACTTCACGATCGATCCCGCCTCGCCGTAGTACAGGCCGACGGTCGCGCCGCTCGAACCTGAGGCCGACGAGTTCAATTCCTTCACGGAAAGGACGCGGTCGCTGTCGATGGCGCTCCGCAGCGACGACTCCTGTCCGCTGAGCGGCCTCGACTGGTTGTAGACGGAGATGCCTTCGTTGAGCCAGCCGGCGATGTCGAACGGCCCCTTCGTCGCCTGGCCGGTGACGATGTGCGAGACTTCGTGCCGCACGATGTCGAGCGTCGCGACATCGGCCGACACCATCGCGGTGTCGGAGTAGACGACCTCGCCGAGCACCTGCACACCACGGCCCGTGCCGCCGGGGGCGATGGCGGGCTGCATCTCGTCGGCGGTCGTGTAGAGGAATACCTTGACGGGAAACGTCACCTGCGTCTTTTCGAGCGCGCTGACCTTGTCGATCGTTTCCGCCGCGGCGTCGAGCACAGCTTTTGCCTGCGCGTCGCCGCCACTGTGGTAGTAGAGCGTGATGTTGTCGCGGGTGAGCTTCGCGAACGTGAAGCGTGTGTCCTCGTGGACGTAGAGCTTGTCACCGACGGTCGTCTTCGTGCCGTCGGCGGCGGTGATCTCCCAACCGAAGGTGATCTCGGCGCCGGGGATGATGAAGATTCCGGCGCCGCTTGTCAGCGTGTAGCGGCAGGTGTGCGATGTGCCGGTGTCGTTGCATGCGGCGATCGCCGATGCTCCCGTGCCGTCGGGGGCGAGGTGGTAGCGGAGACGCACTTCCCTCGCCGGCTGTGCGGATGTGAATTCGAGTTCGAACGACGCGCCGCGCGGGAACTCGTTGATCGCCTGATCCTGGCCGACGTCCGCCACCTGTGCGTGCGCCGGGGTCGCCGCGAACCGGCTCGGCACGAGCAGCAGCGCGACGACCAGCGCGCACATAGCGACGTGCTTCCTGCCGATGGCCGTCAGTGGTCGTCGAATCACATCACCATCCATTACGCATTGTTCACGCCAACCGTCGTGCGGAGATACGCCTTGAGGGCGTCATCGAGATTGCCGTCGAGGACTCCGGCGGCGTCGCTCGTCTCGTAGCCGGTACGGTGATCCTTCACCATCTTGTATGGATGCAGCACGTAGCTGCGGATCTGATTGCTCCAGCCGGCGCTGACGTGCTCGCCTTTAATCTTCGCCTGCTCCTCGGCATGCCGCAGCAACTCGCGCTCGATCAGCCGCGCTTCGAGGACGCGCATCGCCGACTCGCGGTTGCG